>CALDEW010000085.1 GCA_937942355.1 uncultured Pirellulaceae bacterium
GAAATCAATGTAACGAAGGCCGATGATTGACTCCGTATTGCATAGCATCCCGTTGAACCAACCAAGATTCGGATGATTACGCAAGAAATTAAACTCGAAATTGTAGATGCTGCTGTCACGAGTTAACGAGTGGAAATTGCCTTCGGCGAAAATGTCACTGACCGTCGGCTCACCTGGTGCGGCTGCAATATCGTTGAGCCCGACCAAAACCGTGGTAGGGTCGTTACCCAAGGTGGCCGTGTTATCGCTTGGTGCCAACCCGAAGTAACGAAACTCCCAGCCAACACCGCTGCTGGATCGAGCGATCAGATAGGCCTCAAATCCACCGATTTGGCCATGTTCGGCGTCTGAGGAAAACAGCGTGTCGCCTTGTTCAGTGAAGTTATTGCTCAACAATCGGTCTTCGCCATAGTTGCGGCGGTAACCAATCGCTGAGAGTCCTAGGATTGAGTGTACATCGTAGATCTCGCCTTCGACCACACTTTCGTAGACTTCGCCTTCGTATACTTCTCCCTCGTAGAAGACTTCACCCGTATCAACAACCGATTCTGCCGGCGTTGGGCCATCGATAGACGTAGGCGGTTTGCTGACGGAAGGTTGCGCGTTGGGAATCTGCTGAGGCACAGGAACGCGTGAGCCGCTTCCGCCGGAGGACGACAAAGCCCCGTTGGCAATGCCTGACAGTGCATCGCTGGCGTCGCCCGGTAGCGGGTTGGTGGGCAAGTTGTCCACTTGCGCGAAATCACTGAGGTCGATGCTCGATTCGCCGATCGGCCCAAGTTCCTGCGCCAGAGCGAAACTCGGCAGCACAGTTGAACAGAGGAAAGCAGCAAGGCAAGTTCTTTTTAAACGTTTCATCATTAGGTCACCGTTATCAAATGGTTACAGTGTTTGCGAAGCATTTGGTATCCAAAACGGAAACCGAGTAATTGTTGCTTCGATCACGACTGTCAGAATCCTGACGTTGCGGTCAGGCGTTCCAAGGCTCAGGATGAACATCGTCATTGCATTCGGTGGGAGCCAAACAATCTGTACCAATGGTCCTCGAATGAAAAATCGGAACGGGCGTGGCTGGAGTTTTTGGCACAACGGTTATCAACGGAGCGGATCGCCCGACAATCTTTAATTCGCCAATGAGCATCCTTGGAGCAATCGTTAAGGTTTCGCAACGAGGGTTTCAGGCGGCGATTCGCAGGCGAAAGAGTGCGGCTACGCCTGAATCAGCCTCTTGTGGGACAAGGTTGCTTTCATTTTGTCGTTCGCTAGCAGGCGGATGCCAATACAGGCCGCAATAGACGAATCTCTTCGCATATCCTAAAAGATTACCGCTCACATGCCGGCGTTGGTTACCGATCAAAGGGTGAGAATTCGTAGCGCCGGTAGGAACCATCGTTACGATTTGTCACTTCCAACGTAGCTACCGTCGCCAGACGGTGGACGGTGGACGCCAGACATTGGACGTTGGACAGTGGGCGATAAAATTAGATGCGGTAACGCTCGCGTTTTTAGAAAATCCACGCTCTGGCGAGCGTAGCTACAAATTCCAAATGCTTCACCTGCCCCTCATCTCATCCGACCTTTGGAAAGCGATCGACGATCCGGCGGCGCGCATCGACCGCGTATTGACCGATCGTTCTTATCGTCTGTCCATTGGATTGGATGTTGACCAGGACTTGCGGACGATGCAATGTACTTTGGTGATGACCAGTGGGCACGGAAAATACCTGCGCGTCAGGCACGCTGTCGGCAGTCAGATAGAGCTGCCCAAATTAATCACAGAAAGTTGGGGCCAGTTAAAACAAACTGATCCATTGCCTCTGTTGAAATATCGGCAGTTCATCGCTGACTTGGCCGATTTGCAAATTCAAGCGATCGAACAAGTGAAACGTAAAGCCGGCAAGTACGTCGATCGAATTCTGTTTGTGTCGGTCTCCGAGCCTGGTGTTTGGCTGAACGATTTTGATGGTAGCAAAATATACAGCGGGCTTACCGATTCGCAGCGCATCGCCGACGCGACTGGCCTGACGGTCGTTGATGACTATCCCGCCAATGATGTTAGCGCCGGTGGACGTGGCGGGCCGCTATCCGCTCTACCTTTGTGGTTGACGTTCAGCGATCGAAACGCAAAAGTCGCTGATGAGCATCGTGTTGTGCTTCTGTTGAACGAAATGTGTGAAGGCTATTTGGTGCCGGCCTCGGAGGGCGTGGACGCTGAATTGCCGCGCATCCGTACGATCCGATCGCCCGGTAAGAGATTTTTTCGAGGGTTGATCGAAGCGCTAAGAGACCATTGCCGCGACGATCAGGAAGCGCTCAAACAAAGTTCTTCGACGGGGAAGGTAAGTGAATCGCTGAAGCGAAACTGGGCCGAGTGTGAGGGCTGCGAGGATGACCAATCACAGCGTTTCAAATCCGCAGTTGACGCCGTGGATTCTAAGAAGCTATCCGTTGCTGACGTTTTAAAAACGGCGATAGATTTTGCCGTTGGGGCGTGTTTGGAGCAGGTTCGTCGCGGCGGCAACGGGCTGGCATACTACGGACCACAACCGGCTTCGAGCAACATTCGTCATGTGTATGTGTTTGGCGATGCGGAAATCACCGGTCCGTTTTTGGACTATATCAACCAATCTTTCCCGCAGGAAACGATCTTTACGCAAACGCCCGAAGCGATCGATGGACACAACGTGCGCGGTTTAGTGGCGGCGTTGCTGGGGATTCTCCATGTTGATCAAATGCAAGCCAATGTTCCTTGGATCACAGGCGCCGATCAACAACGCATCTTGGGTAAGCTAACGCCCGGTAGTCCTTCTAACTGGCGTCAATTGGTACGCGACATGTCAGATTTCCGCCCGCCCGCGATGAAGCTGAGAGATGCGATTTGACATTTCTCGGGTAAAAGTTTCGGATCTCACGGTGAATACTCTCGATGTAGCCCCCGTCGCCAGACGGTGGATCTAGATGTAGGCCCCGTCGCCAGACGATGGATCTCGCTGT
>CALDEW010000086.1 GCA_937942355.1 uncultured Pirellulaceae bacterium
GGCACACGTTGGCCAAAGACACGGACCGCGAAATTGAAGTCATCCGAAACAGCCAGAAGTTCCGCGCTGGGATCTTCCGGTGCCAAGTCAAACATCTCCTTATCGTCGCTGATCAGGAAGTAGCCACCGGCTTCTTTGATCAAGAATTCATCATCGGAATCGACAATTACCGTGATGTATTCGTCGCCTTCGTCGATGTCGGCAAAATTCGCAATTTGATCGAGGATCTTATCCGCGTCCTCAACCGCGACCATGCCCAGCCATTTCGGCTTGGGATCATCACCTTCGAAGTAAAGATAAGCACCAGAAGGTTTTTCACGGTCGATCCCGCCAGTGTAGTATTTGACTTGCGACTGAATCATAAAGTTCAGATTGCCAAACCCAGAAACATTGACCAAGTGCTTCATGTCGTCTAGCTGCTCGCCCAAAGGAGCCATCGAAATGACGATGGACGGTTCCGGAGCCGATTGGGCCGAAGTGGTTTGCGTAGTCAACAACGGTGTTACACAGATGGCAAACATCGTCGTCATGGACAGGAAAAGGTTTCTCACTTGATTTTCTCCGGTTACAAATATTTTTAAGACGACCGTCTAAGGGGTATCTCGGTTAAGGCATCAGGCACCCCATCAGCGGTGCCTGCAAATCGTTTCACAAAATGCTTTTACAATGCCCGCAACAACGCGGCCACCTGCGATGCAACAGTCTGCCAGACTCTCCATCGCATGAAGCTATCTCTTGCGACCAAGAATAACACAATCAGCGGCGATTTTGGATTAGGGCAAACGCGTTTGCTGGCGCAGGTAACCCCACGAAGGTAACACCAAAGCGGGTGCTTGGCCTTACTTCTTCACAACTACCCACCGAGGAAGACGAAAGTTTCTCAGGTCCAAGCAGTTTCAAGTAAATAGACTCAGAAAAAACTGAATCTTTGAGGCCAAAGCAGCAGTACAGAAAACAGCTGCTTCGTCGCGGCAGGAACGTGGTGAATCCGCGGTTAATGCAGAATTAACGTTCGCGGAAGACAATACGACCCTTTGTCAGATCGTAAGGTGAAAGTTCGACCCTGACCTTGTCGCCGGGTACGATACGAATAAAGTGCCGGCGCATACGGCCAGACACATGGGCCAAAACTTCGTTCCCTGTTTCTAATTCGACGCGGAAACGCGTATTGGCAAGTGCTTGTGTGACGGTACCGTCGACTTCAAATGATTCTTCTTTTGGCATAGAGCCCCTTTTAACGTGAAATAATTTAGACATGTATCTTATAAGTGAGCCCTATCCAAAGTCCAGTCCATCCTTGGGTTTGAGGACTATATCGAGGGAAAATTGAGTTCAACCTTGGAATTGGCTCCACAGATATCGCCACCCCAAAGGAAGCAGCGTGGATACCATGCATTTTCAAGACAACCATCGAAAACGAATGAAATGGCTGTTGATAGTGACAGCATGGGCAACTTTTGCACTCTCAAGCAAAATTCTGGCCTCAATTCTGACCGAATACGCCCATTACTTCCCACCGGACTTCAATGCCGAATTCCTCTTGGGGCGGCAATCCTACTTCTTCGGCAGCTACGGCTTGGCGTTTTACGCTCATATCATCACCAGTCCGGTCGCACTAATTTTAGGCGCTTGGCTGATGTGGACAGGTCGTCGACACAGGAAAAAGACTTGGCACCGAAGATTGGGAAAGACGCAAGGCATCCTGATTTTGGCCCTCGTCGTGCCCTCAGGATTAGTCATGTCCACCCGCGCGATCAGCGGGCCAGCGGCGGGCCTTGGGTTTGCTTGTTTGTCGATCGCGCTGCTGGTTTCGATGCTGGCCGCGATCAGGGAAGCAAGAAAGAGAAATTTTGCTCGGCACGAGCTTTGGGCCACGCGCTGCTTCATCCTGCTGTGTTCGCCGTTGTTGCTACGATTGATCAATGGAGCGGCATTAGTCACGCAGACGCAATCACCATGGATCTACCAATTGAGCGCGTGGTTGAGCTGGTTGGTTCCGCTGGCGATTTTCGAATGGGTGCGACACCTTCGGCGACAACCTCAAAGTGGACTGAGCGCCGAATCGACCTCTCATCTATTGCTTGCCAAACCGAAGCAACTCAACTCAACCCGAACGCGTGAATTTTGAAGTTGCGCTTTGTTAATCACGAAGTGATGGAATGCATTAGCCCCGGACGCACGTCCGGGGAACGATTAATCATTCGCTCCGTTAGTCCTAAAAGGACGACAGGAATCTAAATAGCAAAAGCATGCCGTGCTTTGAAACAATTGCAGACTTCGGAATCGAACCGAACCTTCTGGCCTTATGAGAGCCGGATGGACGCCAGTCCGCCTGCACAAATTTTCGTTGGTGCCTTTTAACCGTAGGGCCGGTTCCCACCGGCCAAGCATTCCGTAAACACCAACAGTGACGCGGGTGGGAGTCGAACCCACAAAATCACGAAGGCTTGAGCTTCGTCGCTTTGCCAGTTTGCGTACCACGCCATAAAACTCAAAAACAAAAATTCAACTTCGCGCGTTCCAATGAGGAGGCCGGAATCGAACCGACATAGCGACATTCAAAGTGTCGTGTCTTGACCGTTAGACGACTCCTCAGTTTCTCTCCTCAGCGACCCATACCGGATTTGAACCGGTGATCTTTACCGTGACAGGGCAACGTCCACTCCAGACTGGACCGATGGGCCGTGTGCGTCGCCGGTGGCATTTGGCCAACCGGCGATTGCAACTCAAGTGCCCTGCGAGAATCGAACTCGCCTGTCCAGGGTGGAAACCTGGCACCTAAACCGATCGGCCAAGGACACAAAATCAAAAACACTCACAACTCAGCTCCAAGCTCTAGCGGGAGGATTCGAACCTCCAATCGTCGGATTAACAGTCCGCCGCCTTACCGTTAGGCCACGCCAGAATAAAACCACGCCGGAAAAATAAAGTACTCAGGGTGGGAGTCGAACCCACAAACAGCTGTTTCTAAGACAGCGCGCTTTGCCAGTTTGCGTACCTGAGCATTTGGTTAGTAGCGGAGTAGCGCCAACCCAATGGCTCTCCTTACTTCGGGTCCGGAGGACTCGGTTTGTGAGCGGCGAGGCGCTAGCCGCTGGTTGGTTGAGTCACGTTTCCCCGATGCTTGTTTTCTTCGCTCCGCAACCCGCGGCTAGCGCCTTGCGGCTCACATAGGTGAAGTAAGGACCACTGGTCTTGCACCCAACCGCTAACCGAGGCTCTCCATCAAGTAGGGCCGGAGGGATTCGAACCCCCACCAGGTTGTGTAAAAGACAACTGTGCTACCGTTGACACCACGACCCCGAAATCTTGTTGAGGGGTCGCGCGTTTAAGTCGTTGCAATCGCATTCTCTTTCTCCTTGTGTTTACGTAGTGGACGAGGCCACGAGTCCTGAACTGCCCTAACATCTCAGTACCCCGCCGAGGAATCGAACCTCGTCCCACTGTTTCGAAGACAGTCATGCAGTTCCAGTACACCTGCAGGGCAAATCATTTCGGTAGTGGATGAGGCCACGAGTCCTGCGCTTCGATTCCCCGCAGCCTCACCTCATCTACTTCATCTACTTCATCTACTTCATCAACCTCATCCTCAGTGGTTCAGGAGGCGCTCGAATCCTCGTCTATCGGGCTTCAACCGATCGCTCTTCCATCTAAGCTACTGAACCTTTATGAGCGCCTCTTGAATAAATCCGGGCACAAAAAAAGCCCGGAATCCAATGACACCGAGCCTTTCGTTTGGTTTGTTCAAACCCTTTATCGCTCAAGCGTCAACGGCGCGGATCATCTCCGCCGCCAAACATCAGATTTTGATTCTGACGTCCCCGTAGTTGGAAATTGCCTAATTCGGCATCGAGCTTGAACAATTGAGAGATCACTGAACTTAAATCACGTTAGGTTTGTATTTTGTATTGGTAAAAAACGTACACATCGCACGCTTCACAACGACATAGACGAACTCATCCTTGCAAAGTTCGCGCAAAATTGAAATCCGACAAAATTTAATCACCAAAATTTAGTCACCTTCCTGACAAAGTTTTCACAAGGCCCTTCGATCCGGTGATCAAAACCGGATAGAATAGAAAACGGATAGAAAGGATTTTCCCAGCCACCCCAATTCCGGAGCCCACTTTGCCTGCGACCATTATCGACGGAAAACAAATTTCCAAAGACATTCAAGCCGAAATCAAGCAACAGGTCGCCGACTTTGTCGCCGCCGGTCATCAACCGCCCAAACTGGTCGCCGTTTTGGTCGGTGAAGACCCTGCCAGCCAAGTCTACGTGCGCAACAAAGAACGCGCCTGTAAACGCGCCGGCATCGACGGCGAACTCAAACGCATGTCGGCCGAATCCACCACCGAGCAACTCCTAGCTCTGGTCAACGAACTGAATCAAGATCCGGCGGTCAGCGGGATCCTTGTCCAACTGCCACTGCCACCGGCAATTGACGCGATCAAAGTACTCGACGCGATCAGCCCGCTCAAAGACGTCGACGCCTTCCACCCTGAAAACGTCGGTCTGCTTTCTCAAGGCCGCCCGCGTTTTCTTCCCTGCACGCCCTTTGGCATCGTTCATATTCTCAAACGATCGGGCATCGCCACCAGCGGTAAATCCGTCTGCATCATCGGACGCAGCGACATCGTTGGCAAACCGATGGCGCTCATGTTGGCTCAGAAGGACTCGCCACTGGGCCCGGACATGGCCAACGCGACGGTGACGCTCTGCCACAGCCGCACAAAAAATCTGGCTCAGGTCTGCACTACCGCTGACATCGTCATCGCCGCGATCGGAAAACCTGAATTTGTTTCCGCCGACATGCTTAAGCCAGGCGCGATCGTTATCGACGTTGGCATCAACCGCACCGATGATGGGTTGGTCGGCGATGTTGATTTCAATGCTGCCGCTGAAGTGGCGTCGCACATCACGCCCGTTCCCGGTGGCGTCGGACCGCTGACGGTAACGATTCTGCTGGAGAACACGCTCAAGGCCGCCCAACTAAACCAACCGAGTTAACTAAACCAACCGAGTTGACTGAACCAAGCAAGCTAAACAACCAGAGCCCGTCCATTGCCAACTACGCCGACTCATCCGTGTACTCGATTCCGCTTTGCCGTGCGGTGCCTGATGCTGTTGGTGTTAGCGGTCGGCGTTGTCTCAATGCCCGGGTGTTCGGGCTGTAGCCAAGATTCTGACGAACGCTTGGCGGATAAAATCAAAAGAGAGAAAGAGCGCCAGAAGAAAAAGAAACCCAAACCCAACTTCGTTTCGCCCGGCACTGCGATCCTGCCTGGAAAGTATCCGGATCTCGAAACCAAAACGCAGGAAGAACTTAAGGAACTATCGCCTGAGCAACGAGCGGTCTATTTCCGCAGTCGGTTCAATCGCCTCAATCGTACGAAAGTGGGCCATTGGGTGGAAACGTCGACCCCGGCGATCGCCCACAACTTCGACCAGAAGGGCCAAATCAACTCCGTGCCGATGCGCGGGACGGTTGCCGACAAAGTGCCCGGCACTGATTTTGAAATCGCCACAACGCGATCCTTCTCTTTGGTCAAAGGGCAGTGGAAATACCTCCCTTCGACAATCTACCTGCCGCGGCGCGTTGAAGCACAGAACGCAAACATGAATGTGACGCTCTCCACCAGCAACGAAGCGCTGCCACTGCACACCGTACAGTTGACGTCAACGCAAACGATGGCGGGGTTTCAGTATCACATGATCCTGCTTTCCAACCGCCCACAACAAGTGCGCTATCTTCAGTTCACCGACAGTGTTCAGATCAAGCAATCAGATCTTGCCTCGGTTGACACGCCACCGCTTTATCACGTTGTCATTAACAAACCTGGCCAACCTCTTCCGCTCCCGCGCAACGTGCTCAACTGGACAACCACCGCTTATTTAGTGTGGGATGATCTGGACCCGGACGATCTGGATCCCGACCAACAGCAGGCCTTAGTCGATTGGCTACATTTTGGCGGCCAACTCATTCTCAGCGGTCCCGATTGCTTGAGCAAGCTCGAATCAAGCTTCCTTGCCGATTACCTTCCGGCTCAATCGGAGGGCAAAATGGAGATTGATTCCGCAGCCTTTGTTCCGCTCAACGAGAACTGGTCGGTTCCCAATAGAAGCAATCCCGCTGAGAAGCGATCCTTAGTCGTTACGGAATCCAAGCCCATCATCGGCATCGAATTTAAACCCCACGTCGCGGCGTCCTATGTCACTGGCACCGGTTCCTTGGCGATCGAACGGATGATCGGACGAGGCCGTGTTGTCGCGACAGCGTTTTCACTGACATCGCCGACGGTCAAATCGTGGGGCAGTTTTCAATCATTTTTCAGCGGTGCGCTGCTGCGAAAACCGCACCGCAGGTTTGGGCAAGTAAACGATGTCATTCTCTTCGATTGGGCTCGCGATCCTTCTACGATGTACGATCCCTTGATCGGATCTACCGTGCGATTGATCAGCCGAGACCTGGCCATTGACGGCACACCCTCTGACCCAAGAGCGGAAACAGATCTGGAGCTTCCAGAGGGAACGATGAACATCGATGAACCGCCGCTGAAGCTTAGTAAAACAGCATTACCCCAGCGTGACATTGATGACACGCGTCACTACGGCGGATTTAAAGCGGACGCACGCTCGGGTGTTGGCGGATGGTCTGATTCCAGCGCGATCGCCCAATCGGCGCGAGACGGCTTGAAGTCCGCCGCCGGTATTACGCCGCCGTCGGCCAATTTGATTCTCAAAATGCTGGGGGTGTATCTGTTGGTGCTGGTGCCCATCAATTGGTTGATCTTCCGAGCCATGGGGAAAGTGGAATGGGCTTGGGCGGCGGTTCCAATCATCGCGATCGCCGGCGCGATCACCGTGGTCAAAGTCGCGTCTCTGGACATTGGTTTCGCTCGCAGCAACACTCAGGTTTCCCTGTTGGAGATTCATGGCGACTACCATCGTGGCCACCTGTCACAGTATTCGGCCCTCTACACTTCGCTGTCGACCAACTATGCAATCGAGCTGGATAACGCGACCGGGATTGCGTTGCCGCTGAGCCTCAACGAACAATCGCGTTCCAATGTGACGCCGCAGAGACTGTGGCTGCAACAATCGCTGACCAACCGCACGGAGAACTTTCAAATTCAATCCAATTCGACAGCGCTGCTACACGCAGAATGGATGCAAGACGTCGGCGGCAATTTTCGCATCGACTCTGATCCGTCCGAACCCGATTTTGACAATCTGAAATTAAAGAACACGACCACGATTGATCTCACGATGGCCGGCGTCATCGCGCGTGACGAAGCCGGAAACTATTACGGCCGATGGATTGGCGACTTCAATGCCGATGAAGCCATTGATGTTTCGATGAACCGCAAGGAAAAATTTGACTTGGCCCAGCTCTGGGCAGACGAAGCCGGTCTGATCATCGGCCAAGCCAAATCGAACGAAACAACCGAAAAAGAATCGCTTGTCGGAAATGTATTGTCGACGGTGCTGGATAACCTTGAATTGGGAAAAGGCGAAATTCGATTGTTGGGGATTTGTGAAAAACAGATTGGCAACACGCAATTCGATCCTGAATCCACTCAGTCGACCGGGCAGACATTGGTCGTGGCTCATCTTCGTCAACCCGATCTGCCGCCGGCCCAGCGCGATCTCAATTCGATCCTTGACTTCACCAAAGCTCGATCCAATATTGATCGGGACAACGACTTCAGCGACGAATCCTTCGACGGCACGTTGGAACAAGAATAACGCAATCGGAATAAATTAATGATAGAACTGACAGGCTTTGGCAAAGACTACGGTGAATTCACCGCCGTGCAGTCGTTAGACTTGCAAATCGCCGAAGGAGAAATGTTCGGTTTCATCGGTCCCAACGGAGCCGGCAAAAGCACTAGCATTCGCTTCTTGGCGACGCTGCTGCGCGCCACACGCGGTGAAGGCACGATCAACGGATTCAGCGTTTCCAAAGATCCGATGAACGTGCGCCGCAGTGTTGGTTACATGCCTGATGCTTTTGGCGTTTATGATGGCATGAAGGTATGGGAGTTTCTGGATTTTTTCGCGGTCGCCTACAAGATCGGAAGGACGCAGCGCAAACGCGTCATCCGCGACGTGCTGGAACTGCTGGACCTGACGTATAAACGCGATGACTTTGTCAACGGACTTTCGCGCGGCATGAAGCAACGCCTGTGTTTGGCCAAAACGCTGGTCCATGACCCGCCGGTGTTGATCTTGGACGAACCGGCCAGTGGCTTGGATCCGCGTGCGCGGGTGGAAGTGAAGGCACTTCTAAAAGAGCTTCGCCGGATGGGAAAAACGATTCTCATTTCCAGCCACATTCTGACCGAACTGGCCGATTGCTGCACTTCAATCGGTATCATTGAACGCGGCCAACTTTTAATGCATGGTCCAATCGATGAAGTTTATCAAAAGATCCGCGGCAACCAAGTCATGGAGGCCAGCTTTGGCGAAGGTATTGATCAAGGGTTATCCATTATTCGATCCAACCCCGACGTGCGCGATATCCAAGTCGACGGTTCTAAAATAATGATCGAATTCAACTCCACCGACTACAATCCGTCTTTGCTGCTAAAACAGTTGATCGATGCGGGCGTCGAAGTCAAGAACTTTGGCCGCAAAGAGCCCAATCTGGAAGACGTTTTCATGATGGTCACAAAAGGACTCGTTTCGTAGGTTCGATTCCCACCGGCCATTCACCTATCAGGTGCCAACTTTCTCATGGAATTCCATCTCGCTTACAACTTAGTCGACCTCCACCAACAAGAAATCTATCCCGCCAAGGTCGTAGTAGAGAATGGCATCATCGTTTCGATCGGGCGCTGCGACGCTTGTGAGCTGGACGACGCTGAATCTTCTTCCTATCTGATGCCCGGTTTCGTCGACGCTCATATTCATGTCGAAAGCTCAATGCTCCTTCCGAGCGAATTTGCACGGATCGCGGTTGAGCACGGTACGGTTGCCACAATCTCTGACCCGCACGAGATCTCCAACGTCTGCGGTGTCGACGGTATCGAACTGATGCTGCAAAACGCGGCGCAAGTGAATTTCAAATTTATGTTTGGAGCTCCTTCGTGCGTTCCGGCGACTCAATTTGAAACCGCCGGAGCGGAGTTGGATGCCGCAGCGGTCACCAAGCTGTTATCCGATGACCGAATTGGTTACTTGAGCGAGGTCATGGATTTCCCGGCGGTATTGCGGCGCGACCCTGAAGTCATGGCGAAAATCGAAGCCGCCCAGCGCTTCAACAAACCTGTCGACGGTCATGCGCCGGGCCTGCGCGGCGAAGACGCCGCCAGCTATGTCGCGGCAGGTATCTCTACCGACCATGAGTGCTTCACTTTGGAGGAGGCGCTGGACAAAATCGCGGCCGGTTGCAAGATCGCGATTCGTGAAGGGTCGGCAGCACGCAACTTTGACGCGTTGGTTTCTTTGATCGACTCCCATCCGCAGCTGTGCATGCTGTGCAGTGACGACAAACATCCTGACGAATTTTTGCTCGGGCACATCAATCAACTGGCCGCCCGCGCCGTTGCGGCAGGTTGCGATTTGATGAACGTTTTGACCGTTGCTTGTTTAAACCCTGTAGAACACTATCGCCTGAAGGTCGGCACATTGCGGGTTGGAGATCCGGCTGACTTTATTGTTGTCAAAGACCTTGAGAACTTCGAAATCCTGTCGACCTACATCGACGGTCAACAAGTTTTCGGCGACGGCAAGTGCTTGATTGATTCAGCACCAACGGCCACGATCAACCAATTCGTCGCGCCGGCTATCTCCAGCGACCGATTGAAAGTCCCCGCCAAATCAGAAAACATCCGCGTCATCGGCGCAATCGACGGGCAGCTGATCACGCACTGCAAAACATTCCCCGCCAAAATCGAATCGGGCTTGGTGGTATCGGACGTTGATCGCGACCTGTTAAAGATTGTCGTCGTCAACCGCTACCAACAAAGCCTTCCCGCGATTGCGTTTGTGCAAGGGTTCGGATTGAAATCCGG
>CALDEW010000087.1 GCA_937942355.1 uncultured Pirellulaceae bacterium
GCATCTTTTCGATTACTTCGGAGTAGTTGCTTTTGGAGTCATCTTTTGCCATGCGTTTCAAGAATGCTTGGGAACCGAAGTTAGATTCGCCGGCCCCGACACAGTCAATCATTCCAGAATGATGTGACGCTATGCAGATTGCCAATACCTGTGCCGACACTGGATCCGAAACTTTCAACCGCTCCCATATCCATTGAGCTCCTGAGGTTGAATGGTCAACTTTCCCTTTTAGTGCTTCTGTTTCAACATATTGCTCATCAACATCTGCGTTAAAAATCCCGGTTGCAGATTTGATATATCTTTGGAACTGATCGCTTACCTTTCCTAAATCATGAAGAAGGCCCAAGATTTCCCCAAGCTCGCCAAGATTAAGTTTCCCAGCAGACAAACTTGAAAGCGAAGCAACATTTTCAAGATGCGACTTTACCGACTGTATCTCTCCGTTGCACTCTCGGCGATGAGCAACAAGATCAGTTTCATTGCTCAAACCAGCCCTCCTTCAATCACTCCACAACAGCAGTTGTCTAACCTGCGCTCGTGTATTTGCTCCCATTTTTCTGGTGGGTGATCTTTCAAAGAATGAGCATAAAATTTGTTCAAAATTACGGCCTAGATCAAATTTGAGAGGTGGGATGCAATTGTGAGGTGCGGCTTCATTAGAACAAGTTCGTTGACACCTTTGGTCCATTTGAAAAAAACAATTTACTTTTTTGAGATTCAAAGCAAAAACGTAGACGGCAACACTTCCTATTTTTCATCGCGGGGCAGTAACGGTGGTGCGAAAACTGCCCGATTTCATTTAAGCGCAACGCTCCGAAACCGAGGGACTTGTGTTCAAAGCGCCTTATTTCGGCAACTTGAGACGCTGAGAGCCCAAGGCGGGTTGCGAAGCGCAGTGAAATATTTCGGGAATACGCGACTCAACGAACCAGCGGCTAGCGCCTCGCCGCTAACTGATCGAGTCCTTCGGCCCCCGAAGTAGGGGCCCGTGAGCTTGCGTGCGACGCTGTAAATAGGCATGCGCAATAGCCGCCTTGGGGGCGACGCCGCAACAGCATTTGCCGCGATCATTCTTTAAAGCGCTTTACAAACGCGCCGCAAAACTTCTGCATCCGTGACCGCGTCCGCGACCTCGATCAAATCAAGCCGCCGCAGATATTGGACCGCCTTAACGATCGAGGTTTCTTCCATCTCCCAACCCGTGTTCCACTGCGTCGTGTCCCACCACTGTGCAACCTTCTCAGGCGCCAGTTTATAACGGTCGGCGATCGTTGCTTTGGTGCCTTCTGCCTCGGTCGATAGACGCTGACAAATCTCATTGACTTGATTCAGTAGCGTCTTGATCGCCTCCGATTTTTCGGCGAGTGCTGTTTCGCTGGCACAGACCACGAAAGCAGGCCACGGCGTCAGCCTATCATCCAACCGTCTAAATTCACCGCTTTGGACGTAGGGGCTGGTCGTGTAGCGTTCCCAGAAAAAAACATCCGCTTCGCCAGCGGCCAATGCCGCACGAGCACCGTCGATATTTTTCACGACTTCGAAATCAAGATCCGTTTCCCAGCCCCGTTCTGCCGCGTCAACGATCGCCATCAGATGACTGCCAGATCCGAAACGGCTGATCGCGTAACGGCGAGATCGCATATCGTCGATCGTTTTCAAATCGCTGTTCGCTGGAACGTGAATGCCCCAAATCAATGGCGACTGCACGAACGTTTTGACGATCCGGGCCGGCGTGCCTTTGCAGATGGAAGCAATAGCGCCTTCGGTCAACACAACCGCCACATCAACTTCGTTGTTGGCGACCGCTTGCATCATCGCCCCGGTACCGCCGCCATAAACGATAAACTCAGCATCCACACCGACTGAACGCAGTTCGCCAGTTTCAATCCCCACATGCCACGGCAAATTGAAATGCTCCGGGACACCACCGATTCGAATGCATGATTTTCCGGCGCTCAAGATTGTGTTCCTAAACCGTCAAAGGGATCTTCTTTGGCCTCGGGTTTCTGCTTACCTTCGCCATCGGACGCGTTGTCGTTGGAACCTTCAGCGCTTTCGTTTTCTTCTTTCTGCCGTTTCGCTGCTTCCTTTTGAAGTTCATCAAGATACTCCAGAATATCATCCTGATCGCTGACCTCGCTGGCTTCGGTTTGCAATTCCAACGCCTTGTCGAGATCGCCTTGCAAGAAAACCAGATGAGCGTGCGTATCGAGAATCATTCCCAGATGGACATCATCCTCTGCGTCTCGCGCGAGTTCGACCGCTCGCTGGGCGGTTTCGGCGGCGACCTCCAGTAGATCCGCGCCGATCTCTTTCCCTCCCATTTGACGCGTCACGATCGACCAAGCTAACTCGTTCAGCTGACGAGCATTTTTGGCAGAGCCTGAGGCAACATCTTGAAAAGCTTCCGCGATATTTGGCCCATCGATTTGGAGCAAGATCTCCAACCGCATCTTCGCCATTCTAGATTTCACTTTCGAATCAGGCTCGTCGATCATCATTTTCTCAATCAACTTTAACGCTTCTTCGGTTTCTCCTTTCTTCAACAACTCTCTCACTTCGGCAGCCATTTTATTCACCCGCTGCCGAGCCAACATCTTTGCTCCAAAGGCCTCGCGATCCCACTCATCCGCGATAATCTTCTGCAATGGTTTTCGCATCCTTTTCGGTTCCCCCAACCACTCGACCAGCCCCGTTCTACCGACGATAAAAACGACCGGAAGGTTGGCCAACTGAGCCGCCATGACGTAGTCTTCGTGGACAGAACGATCAGGGTCGGTGGTTACGCAATAGCCCAGCGACCATTCGGCATAGATCGTTTCCGGATGCCCGGCAACGTCAAGTTCAAGAAAATTGGCGACCGAGTCTTCATCTTCGTCGCTGATACGAATAACCTGAAGACCGTCGTCAAAATAACGGTCTTGAAGGTTCGCATACTTAACCATCCAAGGACGCGATGTCCTGGACCAGGTTGTCCAGAAATCAATCAGATAGATTTTGCCGGGCTCAAATTCGGTCGTGTGTTCAAATTCACCTTCGCGATCGCTGAACCACGTTTCAATATCCAGCGCAGGTGCTTTCGATCCAATCGTCAGAATCGCTTTATCGCCGGCCTCATCATCGGTTTGAGCAAACGTGTTAGCCCCAAGGATCGCCACCAAGACCACGATCAGGGCCGACAACCAAAAGCTGAATTCAGGCAAATTATTATTATTTCGCATGGCAGAGAAAACTCCTGAAAGTCATTGCTGTAAGCGCCAGAATAGACTTCAATTCTATCGCCGAGACTACCAAAGGAATAGGATGTAAGCAACGAAAATTGGTGACGTTGTGCATAACGACGCAAGCCCTTCCCCATCGCCCACGCAAAACTCAAATTTTAATGTCTGATCCTAAACCCAACCTTTCCATGCTGCGGTATCAGAAATTTGTGATCGGCATTGTAGGCTTAATAATGTTGGTAATCGGTGCCTTCATGTATGCGTTGGCACCAGCGGCGAACGTCGTCGTCAGTGCCGTTCTCATTCGCGCGGGCATGCTGCTGTGTGTGGTCTGGCTGGCGTTTGATCAGTTGCAGCAACTGTCAAAGTACTTTTCGACAATTGTGTTGACGGTCGGGCTTGGCGTACTTGTGTTAATGGCGGTTAAACCAAATTTCTCCAAAATTGTATTGTTGATGTGCGCGGTTCTTGGCGTGTTGTCCTTGGCCGCTAAATTCTTGCGATCCCAACGTTAGCCTCTGGAATCAACGCGTTCACAACAACTCGATGCACAGCGCATCTGAAGACGCTATAATCGACCTCGCCATCTGAGTGTCTTTGAAAGCTCGACATGCCAGTATCCAAAACTATTCTCAGCCAACTTTTGGACCAGATCAGCGATCTTGTCTGGATCATCTCGGCGGACGACATGGAAATCGTCTATATCAATGATGCGGCGGCGAAGGTATTTGAAATCGCAGCCTGTGGTGAATCCAACAACGAATTGAGCAAACCAGATGCTAGTTGGCTGAAACAATTGGAAGAGAACGATCGTGCGATCCTCGAATCAAATTTAGCCCACATCTACTCGACGGGATCCTTTGAACAAACACTCAGCTTCCATTGTTCCGCTCAGCGCGTGCTAAGTCTCCGGACTGTGTTCACCTTAGACGAAGATTGCGATGGCCCACAGGACTGTAAATTGATAACTGCCATCGCCGAAGATGCCACCGACAGCTTGCAAACCCAAAGGAGGCTTGGCGAATCGCAAGCCGTTTATCAGTCGCTGGTTGAAAGTCTGCCAATCAGTGTTTTCCGCAAAGACGCTCAAGGCAGTTTTCGATTTGGCAACCAGCGCTTCTGTGACGCATTAGGAATCACGTTGGAACAGTTGATCGGCAAAACCGACCATGACCTTTTCCCTGAATCGTTGGCAAAAAAGTACGTGAGTGATGACTTGGAGGTGCTGGCCACCGGAAAGACCTTTCAAGGTATCGAAGAGCACATGACGCCCGATGGAAAACAGAGTTACAACGAAGTCCTCAAAGCCCCCGTCATGGACGCCGACGGAAAACCAATCGGCGTGCAAGGCATTTTCTGGGATGTCACAGATCGTCAGAACGCTCAAAAAGCGTTACGCGAAGCGAAAGAGATGGCGGAGTCCGCAAGCCAGGCCAAAAGCGATTTCTTGGCCAACGTCAGTCACGAAATACGCACGCCAATGAATGGAGTCATCGGCATGTCGAACCTTCTGCTGGAAATGGTTTCCGACCGCCAGCAGCGCGAGTACGTCCAGATGATTGCGCAATCGGGCGAATCGCTTCTTACGTTGATCAATGACATCTTGGACTTTTCAAAAATTGAATCGGGGAAGATCGAACTTGAGCGGATTCCCATGTCGGTGCGGGAAGCTCTGGGCGACGCCGTGAATCTGCTCAAGTTCCGCGCCCAAGCCAAACATGTCGATTTGATCTGCAAAGTTGAATCTGGTTTCCCCGACCGCGTCATCGGCGATCCTACTCGTCTCAAACAGATCATCATCAATTTGGTTAGTAACGCAATCAAATTCACCGAAGAAGGCGAAATCCGAGTCGACGTCAAGTTGGAAAAGCTCACCTCAGATTCGGTCCAATTGAACATTTCGGTAACGGACACCGGTGTTGGAATTCCGCCGGACAAACTGGATGTGATCTTTCGAGAATTCGAACAAGCCGACACATCGGTAACGCGCGAACATGGCGGAACCGGTTTGGGACTGGCAATTTCGGCTGAACTGGTCGAGCTATTCGGGGGAAAGCTTGAAGTTAAGAGCGTCGTTGGCGAAGGAAGCTGTTTCAGTTTCCAGGCCGATTTCGAATTGGCTGAAGACACGCGCCGATTCGCTGACGCGGACGGGCGAGCGATCGACATCACACAAAAACGCGTCCTCATTGTTTCCTCAAACGAACTACAAACCAAACGCTTGGAAAAATGGCTGACCGATCTGAACATGCGCAATTCTCAATCCACTGGGGTCGAATTAGCGATCAAAAAAATAAAAGGATACGCGGTGGCGGGAGTTCCTTTTGATTTGGTAGTAGCGGAATCCGATTTGAACGATGGTTCGGCGGAAGAGCTGGCCAAGCGCGTTTCAAAAATTGACGAGGTTGCTTCGACCAAATTCTTAATCCTCTCTCAAGCGAGCCACGGAGAAGCGCGAACGCCCGAAGCATTGCTCGATGCGGCATTGAAGACCGATTGCCAATGGCAGACAATTCCTGCACCACTTGATGCGAACAAAATTCGTCTGGGAATGCTAACCGTTCTTTCTGATGCACGCGTCGCGACGACCAACCGGCGCCCTTCTAAACCTCCAACGCATATCACTAACGTAGAAGAAGATTGTCGGGAGCTGAAGATTCTGCTGGCCGAAGACAATCTTATCAATCAGAAACTCGCCATCGCATTGTTGGAAAAAGAAGGGCATCACGTGACCGTCGCCGCAGACGGGCAGCAAGCCGTTGATTTTTTCAAGAAAAGCAAGGGCCAGTTCGACGTTGTGTTGATGGATGTGCAGATGCCGGTGATGGATGGCTTTGCCGCGACCAAAACAATTCGTGAAATCGAACAATTGAGCGACAAATCAACGCCTATTATCGCGCTGACCGCCCATGCGGGCACCCAAGACAGGGACCGTTGTCTGGCCGCGGGGATGGATGAATACCTTTGCAAACCCATTCGCGCGAAGGATCTACGAGGGATGATTGAGAATCTGACAGGCCAATCATCGCGGACGTCCGCACCGGCGGTCACGCAAGAAACATCAGGGTCTGCCGTTGATTGGCAACGCGCTTTCGAAACAGTCGGTGGTGATCAGTCGCTGCTGAAGAATCTGATCGGGGTTTTTCTCAAAGAACAATCGTCGATGCGAGGCGAAATCGAAAAAGCGATCGCGACCGACGACAACACTCACTTACGGCTGAGCGCTCACTCGCTCAAGGGAGCATCGTCACATCTGGGAGCCCACGAAATTTCGCGTATCGCGCGTGAACTTGAGCTGATAGGGGAACAGAAACGAGCCGAATCCAAGATCACTTCACCCTTGATGGAAGATCTTAAAGACGCGATTGATGAAGTATCGGT
>CALDEW010000088.1 GCA_937942355.1 uncultured Pirellulaceae bacterium
TCCATTCACTACATACCTGAAAACGCTAACGTTTCTTTGACCGAGAAACGCGTGTCGTGGCAGCGCGAAAACGGAACCGAGCACAGCATAAAACTATCGCCTGACCACGTTTACATCGCGCCCAGCGGATACAAAATTCAATTGGCAAAACACCCCGCTGCACCGTCATGGCGTTTGGTCGGAACCGTCGGAGAAGGCGTTTTTTGCCATAAGCCTTGCACCGTCAGCGGTGGCGGGAAAAGCGAAATCAGTAAGAGCTTGTCCGACTATATGATCTACGGTCCGATTTTCGTCGCCAATCAAGAACAAGATTTTGATCTGCTGGACGAGATCTTCAACCGCGATTACTCCGATCGCTGGTGCCCGAACTACGAGGGGCGTCCACGCTATACCGATCAACCAAGTCGAAAGATTTTGGATCCGGTTCGGTCGCTGGGAAGCACGATCAAAATGCTGTCTCAGGCTGCCGAATTTACAGATGAATACAACCAGTGGCTCGATGGCATTCCCGACCATGTTTTAGCCATGGTATTAATCATTAAGCGTTTCGCCAAACCCGGCATGGAGGATTCATGGCGAGACTATTTTGGTGTGGATATCGTCAACGGTTCCGAGGGGCATGAACTGAAGTTCGGTGATCGCCCGTTGGTGGGAACCTATCTCCGCGCTGGATTGTCTGATGGTCGCTGGCGGACGTTTAAGCTTCGTCAGGATTTCATGGCGGCCGCCAAAGTTCAGCGCGAAGATGACATCACCATCAGCACCGTTTTGCCGGCCGAAGGTTTGAATGATGTGGGACCAGGCGTCGCCAAGGCAGATAGCTATAAATTTGCGGTCAACTGCGAGTACCGTTTATTCCAGCGCCCCGACGACGCCGTTCATCGGGGTTTGGACAAACAAACGGAGTTAGAGCTTTCGCAAAAAGGCAACTTCATCAGCAACTTCCAACCGCTGGAACGCGCTGAAGTAAAGGCCATCGTTGACGACGTGATTGATTTCGATGACTTTACCAAACCGATGAAGAAGTTGCTTCGTCAAGCCGCCAAGAAGAAGTCGGGGGGCTACGCCGCGTGCAGCAGCGAACCGCGGATCATTGACGGTAAACGGACGAAGAACCCGCGTTACCTTCAGGACCGTCCGGATCTGGTTAACGCGCGAGACACTTATATCGCCGAAATTGGAACGCGTTTATTCCGCGCTATTCCTGCGGACCAGCCGGTGCTGACGCCAGTAGGTGCCATCCTCAGTGGCCGTCGCAACAACCCGCCAGATAAAAAAACAGGCATCCGATCGCTGGCCGTTTACAGTCCGCTGCATTATCAGGAGCTGCCTGAGTTGATGATGGACTACGTCAGTTCGTTGACAGGGAAAAGCCCCAGTACCACTGGTGCCGGCAGCGAAGGCGCTTTGACCAAAGGGCCGTTTAACATGCTCAACCCTGCCATCGATCTCAACAGCGCGTTGGTGGCGATGATTCTGACCGAGCTGGGCGGATTCAGCACTCCTGCGGGACACATCGGCCCTGATCTCAACGTCGGGCACGATGTCAGCTACCTGATTCCTGAAGTCTGGTGCCGCATGGGGCCGAACGAGCGCAACCCACAATCATTGATCGAAGCCGGCATGCTCGAGCCTATTGCCGACATTGAACATAACGGCAAAAAGATTCCCGCCAGTCGATTGGGGTACCGCATCACCAGCCGGTTCTTGCGGAATTATTTGTCGCGCGTGTTTGACAACCCGTCCAAGGTTTTCACCGACGAGATTCTCAAACCCGAACTGATGGACATGGATTCTTGGGCTGACGGAATTCTGCACATCACCGAAGCTCAACAGAAATCGGCTCAGCGGTACTTGGACGATGGAAGTTTTGAACTTGCCTGTCCACCGCTGCAAGCCATCCTCAAGATCATGGCCGAAGGTTCCTGGCACGGCCACGATGCCAACAGTCCAACGGTGCGTAACATGTTCACGCGCGAGTATTTGCTGGGCAGCGATTGGTATAAGGATCGTTTGCTCAAGAAACAGCAGATCGACATCCAGCGTTGGCAAGATTCGATCTCATATCTCGAGTCGTTCATCAATGCTCCCTACCGAGCGGAAGCGGCCAAGGAGATGAAGTTGGCCAGTCGATTGGAATCGGCCAAAGCCCAACTTGAGCGGGTCCAATCACCGGCATATATCAAGGAGCTCACCGGCACACTCGGCGCCGATCCAATGCAGCCAGTGACGTACTCACCCGACGACGCGGCCTGCCAAGTTGCAGCGGTGTAGGAATATCACGGGAGGTCGAAGCTCCGCCTGAGACCTACTGAACAAACTTGTACAAACGAAAACGAAAAGCCGGACTCGATAGAGCCCGGCTTTTTTTCGTGATGATGAATGAAGCGATTGAAGCGATTAGGTCTCCGGCGGATCCTCGACCTCCCGTTGCCATGACCTCCAGTTTACTTCCCGTCTTCCATTTGCTGGATGTACTGGCGGAGGCGTTCGTTTTCATCGGTGACGCCTTTGAGCTTGAGCAGATTCTCGACGCGTTTAGTAAGTTCGACTCGGTTAACAGGCTTGGAGAGAAAATCGTTCGTACCCGCGTCGATGGCGCGTTCGATATCACCCAGCTCGTTCAGTGCCGTTACCATCAGAACCATTACGCCGGAGGTTGCGGGATCGCTTTTGATCTTTTGGCAGACTTCAAAACCGCTAAGTTTTGGCATCATAACGTCCAGCAGCACGAGATCGGGCTTGAAGGACGCAACCTTCTCCATGGCCTCATTGCCATCGACAGCTAATTCGGTTTCGCAATCGATGTTGGCCAGATAAGCTTCCAGCAGTTCGCAGTTGGCCGGCACGTCGTCAGCGATCAAGATCCGGTGCGTCTCAGAGTTGTCCATGGTATCGGCTTGAGTGTTTAAGTTTGAACTGGAAAGATTGGATAGGAAATTAAATTATAGATTTATTCAACCGGTCGTCGAGGCGGGCAACAAGAATCGTTCGGCTCGTGGAGCAGGTTTTTAACCTACTTCTACGAACTGGGAGCGAGTTAGGCTGGCAGGTTGAAAACCTGCTCTACGATGGAGCTAAACCCGATCCTGATGATTAAACGTCGCCAGCAATCGTCGACCGCGCCACATGGCGTAGCCAAGCTCCCAATCAATCGGGGCATTTTTGTTCCCCACAGGAATCCATGTCACGTCGTTTTGGTCGACTACCGCAGTGCCGGTGATACCCTCTAAAGTCCCGGTGGCAACCAAGATCGTTTCACCAAAGAATCCGCCAGCGGTTTGAATTTGAAGATCCTCGATTTCTTGCTCGCTGAGCAAGCTCTGCATCCGGCGAGTCTCAGAACGGTGCAATTGAGTCGCTTGATCTAAGCTCATCTGAAAAATCTCTTGATGCGTCGTTTGCCAACCGGCGAACAGCGCGTAGCAATCCTCGGGCGCCAGGTGCTGGATATCCGCCGCAAAAGCATGGGTCAGCGGACCACAGATTCCGATGTTGGAATGCGCGTTTTCACCCTTGCCGTAACGATAACGGAACAGGTAACACTGCACCGGGTGTTCGTAGCTGGGCCAGTACTGTTCGCAGTTGTCTACCAGTTCAATGTGCGAAGGAGCCAACCCCATTTGTTCCGCTTCGGACAACCAGATCGCCAGTTGGCTTTCCGCGATCGCGATCTCGCCCTGCAGCTCCAGCGAAATCTTATTCAGAAAACCAAGCTCTTCGGCGTACGCCAGCACGCGCAGCCGCGACACCGGTGCCGCCGCCATCGCGATCAGGGCTTTCTCACCTTCGGGATAGCCCAACCGAGCCAGGGCCGCGGCGGATTCTGTTTGCACGCGCCGATGACGCAATAGCATTGCCTCGATGATGTTGTCGGCGGCCGCCTGATAGTCAACCAGCGCGAACGTATCGCACAACGCCACGATCAGCGCGACCGAATCGGCAACCTGACGATTGATCGCTTTGACGTCGATGTTCGGATTGATCTTGCCGGATTCAATTTGTTTAAGATTGCTGACCAATTGAGCCAGCAGTTCGTTCAGGGGTTCTAATCGAACCTGAGCCGGATGTTGGTCAACCAACTGATGACGATAATAAAAATTGCACAGATCATAGATCGCCGGAGCAACCTGCGAATGGCGCGTCGGTGCGTCGATCAAGGAATCCAAAAACCACTCCGGCGGCGCGAATTCGACATTCATCAGTGGCGCGAAGGCGAGTCCAATTCCTGTTCGGTCTTCGGGAGGTTGATCGCCCATCAATTGCACCCATAATTCCAAACGGCCTGTGTCGCCGCCGGTGGCCAACCAACGCAACAGATGATTGGGCAACTGCGAATCAGGCGCAACCGCCAAATAAAGCGTCTCAAAATTTTGCAGGCGCGTCCCTTCCCAAACCAGCGCGAGATCATCACCGGGTTTAGCATCTTTGATTTGTTTTAGTTCGCGCACCAGCAGCGATTGCGTGATGGGAATCAGCAAATCGAAACGCGGTTTCCAATTGCCTTGATCGTCTGGCAGTGGCGTTACCGAATCGGAGATGGAAAGTTCAGCCAACTTGGCCAGCAACTGATCGACCTCTTCGTCGCTAAGCTTCGTGATCTCGCCCGCGAACCGTGGTATCGCTTTGAGTGCTTCGGATTCAGAAGAAGCCGTCATGACGAGGCTGATCAGTTGTTCAATCATCGGTTTTCTGTTGATAAGTCGAGGATTCCGCGCCGGGCGAATTGCTGCGGCGATAGCTAGTTTGCTTGGGACAGCCGTTAAAATTAGGCCTATTTTCGAGTTTTATCGCGCGTTAGCGTTCAAATGGGGGCTTCTGCGTTGACCAAATTTTTAACTCTGGATAGCTTAAAGGCAGCAATGACGAATTTTAATGGGCAAAAAATGACAAATGCCCAATTCTCCCGGACTCACATCGGGCCTCTCCTCCTGGGTAAATCAATTGGGCAATCCAAACACAGTTAAAAAGAAAATCGAAAAACGGAAACAGAAACTCGCCTTCGATCAGCTTGGTCTCTCCGACGAAATGCAGGCCACGCTGAAGCATATCGGTTACGAAAAACCATCTCCGGTCCAAGCCGGCGTTATACCGTTGGTGATGGATGATCATGATGTGATCGGACAAGCACGCACGGGAACCGGAAAAACGGCCGCGTTCGCCATTCCGATTCTTGAGATGCTGGATCTAGACGTCGCGAAACCGAAACCGCAAGCACTGATTCTTGCGCCGACGCGCGAACTTGCCGTTCAAGTTGAAAACGAGTTTCGGCGAATGTCGAATCCTGATGAAGTCCGATGCTGCTGCTTGTACGGCGGTCGACCGATCCGTCAGCAGATCACTCAACTGGAACGCGGTTGCCATGTCGTTGTAGGAACACCGGGCCGCGTTATCGATCATCTCAACCGCGGAACGCTGAATGTAGATCAGCTATGGTTCGTGGTGCTGGATGAAGCTGATCGCATGTTGGATATCGGATTCCGACCAGACATTGAAAAGATCCTGCGCCGCTGCCCAAAAGAGCGGCAGACGTTGCTGCTAAGTGCGACGCTACCTTACGCCATTTTGCAATTGGCCAAACGGTATATGTATCGCCCCAAGGTGATTAATTTTTCTAAGAACAGCGTGGCAGCAGAGACGATTGATCAGTACTACCTGAATGTCCCTGAACAGATGAAGTACCAAACGCTGAATCTGTTACTCGAAAGAGAAAATCCAGAACAAGCAATCGTGTTCTGCCGAACGAAATTAGGCACCGAACGTTTGTATCGCAAACTGTTCAAAGATGAAGTCTTCACTGATGTGGGTACGTTGCATGGCGACATGAACCAATCGGCGCGCGATCGGATGATGAAGAACTTCCGCAGCGGGAAGGTGAAAATTCTGGTCGCGACGGATGTTGTGGGACGTGGCATCGACATTTCGAACGTGTCGCACATTATTAACTACGACATCCCCGAACTGAGTGACGACTACGTGCATCGCGTGGGACGGACCGGGCGAATGGGTAAACAAGGGGTCGCGTTTTCTTTTGTAACGCCAAGACAAAACGACGAACTGACCAAGATCGAGCGGAAGATTAATTCGGAGTTGATGCCGGATGAAGATCTTCAGGAAAAGATCAATGAGATTTGCGCCGAAACAATGCCGAATCTACCTAAGAAGAAACCAAAGAGCCGCTATCGTCGGGCGCTGTAGGATTCAAGTTCAAGCTGATCTTCGATCGTTAGAGGTCGGAGCACGCTATAAGCTAGAGACTTTCATCAAAGTAGCCACCGTCGCCAGACGGTGGATGGCCTGCCTGTTGGTATTTTTTTCAGCCCCCCACGGTCTGGCGAGCGTAGCTACTTCTCAAGGCTAACCTGCTTTTCGCGCGATGGTCGTCTTTCGTTTTTTCTTCGCGGGTTTCTTTAACGATTTCATTGTGGGCATCGTTTTGGCCCGAGGCGGGCGTTTGATTTTGGTTTTCTTTTTTCGCAACTCTCGCGCTGCGGCGGTCTTGCTGACCAGTTTGTATAGTATCGCATTTCCACGTTTTCCGCATTCTTGGGCGACGCCCGTTTTGCGTAGCACGTATCCGATGCGCTGAGCCTGATCGCGCGAGATGCTCAAACCTTCGGCTAATTCTGCAGTATCAAATTTCTTAGGTAGGTCATCCGGTAACAGCGTTTGTAAATCTAGCACCGTCTCAAAAACGTGCGTTTCATGAATATCCAGAATGAACCGATCCTTCACCACGAAGTTGCCAGCGCGGCGACGACGTCGGCGGCCGTGACCGGGATAACGCACTTCTTCGATATCGATCAATGGAATCAGCATCCGTAGATTCGGGTGCGGGAAGACGCGCGTGAAATAAAGCAGTTCGTCGAAAACATTCAATAGCGTCGCGCGTAACGGACTCCACCGCCGACTGGTTTCCGTTCCGTTTTCACTGGCCAGTTTCACCAACCGTTTCCGCGCGACCAGCGGTTTGACAACGTCAACCTGATACCCGTCAGCGCACAAGCAATTAACTTTGTCGCGAATCGCGGCCAGTCCACTCCGCTGGATTTCGACCAAGCGATCCCCATTGACGACATCGATGCGATACCGGCCCAGCTTCACTTCGATCCGCGCGTCCGGTTCGCAGTAGTGTTCTTTTAATTGTCGGTGGAGGGTTGTCTCCATGGTAGGAAAACACATCAAGAGGGAAATCTGGTGAAACTGAAGCCGTAGGATAGTAAAATCCTAAGGATTAGCACCAGAGGAATGTTGTCCCACACAAATAGCAGTCGGGCGCAAACCCTCCGGTTCGTTGCGTCGCGATACAACGAAAACCCGCGCACCCCCAAAATCGGCAAACCAAACGGCTTGCGCCGGTACCGCTAGGAGCCCGGCCGCCCGGGCAGAAATCCAATCGTTGACTGGAAGAGTTGTTCGTCTTTAGCGCTGTGATTTTCGACTTCCTGATTCAGCTCTGATAGATTCGCGCCGCAGAATTCGCAGCCCAATGCTTCGACATGAAATCGCACAAAACTGTCCCAAGGCTCCGGTAGAATCTCTAACGTGTACTTGCCCAGCGTCGTTCGTTTGGGGCATCCAGGTCTCAAGTCTCTCCAGATCGCTTGTAGATTTGGCGGCACGAATTCCTCGTCAGGCGTTTCGGCCGTCGTTTCACCCACCGCTTGATTAAGCCGTTTGATTAGTCGGTGTTTTGTTACCGCAACTTCGTTTTCGGTGATAGACATCAACTCCGCGATCTGGCGATTGCGAAGTCCGGCGAAAAAAAGACTCTCTGCGACCTGTAGATCACGAAAGTTCTCGCGCTCCTTCAAAGTCGTGGTGAGCTCGAAGATGGCGGAACTCAGACGCTGTTGATCGAGCTCGATTTGCTCCCGCCGGCGAGCGTGTTGACTGCTTGAGAGATCCTCAGCGGGCACCTGCTGTGCTTCGGAGTTCAAACGACAGACAGAAGTCGATTTTGCGGAACCCTGTTTGCGATAAAAATCGTTGATGCGATAGCGCAGAATTCGAAACAGGTAAGTTTCCAAACTGCAGTCACCGCGAAACTGCTGGGATGATTTGAGAAAGGAAACAAAGGTTTCCTGCACGACGTCATCGGCGCTGGCCGATCCGCCCGCCGAGCCCAATTGACCATTGGCAAACGCGGTCAGGCGTTGTTGGAACTTAGCCACCAACGTACGCCAGCCATCTTCGTCACCGGCCAACACCTGTGCGATCAACAGTTGATCAACGTCTGAAAGATTGGGTTCAATGTGCACTAATTAGTCAAGGCCATCACAACGACCGAAATGAGAAACAAAACTCCAGCGACCACGCCAAAGATTACCGTCCGCGAAATCTCTGTACGATAATAGCCCTGCGTCAGCACATTGGAAACCGTTCCAATCACCACCGTCATCCCAATCAGCATCGCCACAAACCATTCGAAACTTGGAGGGCTTGAGCGAATAGAAATAGCTCGAGCGTTAGGTAGATTGGAATTTCTTCTGGCCTTTGTAACCTGACGTTCACTGGCTGGCGTCTCAGTCTTTTGGAGCAATACGGCACACCGAAAAACATCGCCGTAAGGTCGTTCATACTTTTGTATCAACTGATCAACCAGTCCATACGTCTTCCCGTTTTTTCTAAGATAGCCTTCACGGTATTCATCACCACCCAACGAATCTAAAACACTATTTAGGGCCTCATTTAATGCTTGAGCCTCACTGGCAAAAAAATGACCGCTGTGACCGACCAGATATTTGCCTCTCGATTTTCCAGCAAAACCCTCCATATCAGTAAGCCATTGTCTTTCGACATAGTTCGTGATCACCTCTGTCGAAACTGCTTTATAACTCACTTCGCAAACGAGTCGCCCCATCGAACGATCTTCTTTGCCATTGCTGTTTGGGATTGTCCTTATGGAGACTCGGACCTGACCTGTGTCTGCCGTATCGCGAGAAACTTCCATCAAGTCGCAATTTTCTATTTTCGATTTCATCTTTTTTCGAAACGCGACCAAGAATGGAAGAAAGTCTTGATCGCTTAGCTCGTCATTGATGACGAAAAACACCAAGCGCTGAGAAGCTCTTTTTCTAGACACTTTCTTCGGTTTGTCACCCTCTTGTTTCCCTCCCTCTTCTTCGCTTCGGTCTTCAGCTTCGGCAACTGGCTCGGGCTCTAAGTAACGGGAGAGTTCGTTGTAAACTTTGATCGCCATCGGAGCCCCACAATCCGCGATACTGGGATAAACGTCGGCAAGAAAATCATCAGGAGCCTCATCATATCGTAATGACGGTACGGCAGAAATTTCCGATTTCTGGATTCTCTCAGGTTTGCTGGCCTTTGGTGAAACAGAGGCAACTTCGGGAACAATCGCTTCAGGGGCTTCATGCAGTCCTGCCTCCGCTTCGGGTATACCCGATCGGGTGATCGCTTCAGATTTACTCGATCGGGACCCCAATTGAGAAACCTCCAAACTCTGATAGACCGGAGGCAAAAACATTAGAATAAAACAGAAGAGGGAGAGAACACAGCAAAAACCGAAAAGCAACCATGCCCAAATGTAATTTCGTTTCGCGGCAGGTTTTGGAGCAGCATAAGCTGCCGGGATTGCTTGGGCGCCACGTGCCTCTTTGTTCAACGCGGAATGGACTTGGGGCAGGTCCGCGCCGTGACTTGACGTCTGATCACTTTGCTTCTTCTCAAGTGATTCATAATGAAGCTTGATAACTTTGAATATGAAAGACAGGAGAATTATCAGAATAACAAATTCAAAAACGCCTAATCTGAATCCGTTGGAGATATGCAGTTCTGGAGGCAATGGCGCAGCGTCCTGCGCAAAAACAATGCCCAATTTGAAAACATCCATTAGCTTTTCTCCTTCAACAAAATTGAATCAGACTCACCACGGGTTTCAGCCAGTTCATCGAATGGTTCATCCAAATCAATCACTTGGCCTACTTTTGAATCTTCGGAAGCATTTTTCTGCTGCGAAACCTGAACGTGCGGTACCAGAATTTGAATCGTGACGATGAGCGCTGTGCCTATGCCTAGAAGGAAAATCGAATAGGTGCTTTCCGCTCCAGTGAGCATGCAAAGGAGCATCAACAATCCAACGGTGACTAGGGTTCTCAAAAGTCCTACTCGTGGGTAACGATCAGCTGAGATAAAGCAGCGCCAATCAACCATTGCACATAAAAGTGCCACGACGGGAATGAAAACATCGTCCGACCAGCGTCCGGTTAACCGACCAGCTATCGTCCACCCTAGCATTATGATGGGCAGAACAATCAACATCCCTATAGATCGACTTGCAGCAGACCATTGCCACTGATCGCTACGCGGAAGCGTTTGGAGAAACGCCCAGCAAATAAATGCCCCAAACAGTGACACCAACAGCCCCAGAACCGCCACTCCACCCACGGAAACAGAAACAGAAGCGGGGGGCACTGAGACAGATGAAGCTGAGGAGACGGATGAGCAAAGGTACGCAAACGGCAACATTACAAAGCAAAACGACGCGATCACTGACAACAGCGCTCTCCAAAACAGATTGATCGGGTCGCGGCCATTGACGATCAAGTTGGAACGTTTCCAGCCAAGCCCAAGCGTCTGCCAAAGACTCCCTTCTGCGAACGGAGGCGTAAACCCGGGGCGTTCGAATGGCTGTGAATCGGTTTGGTCATTTGTATCAACGAGGGACTGAAACGTTTTGCTTGTCTCAACCTCTTTTTCACCGGCCGCGCCGGATCGAGGTGGAACCTGGAGACTGGTCTGATTCGTTGCGTTCTCTTTAGCGCGTTTTCGTTCGGCGGAATCACCAATCATCGACAGCGAAGCCGGAGCCGGTAGATAGCTGGAATGGTCTACAGGGCACAACGCCACCAGCATTTCGTCAACCGACTGAAAACGATCTTCCGGTTTCCGCGCCATCGCTTTAAGAATTGTCGAAGCGAACGGTTCGTTGATCGAAGCGACATCGGGCTGCGATGTTAAGTGCTTGATCAACACCTCCCCCATGCTTTCACCCACGTAAGGTGGTGCGCCAGTGAGCATCTCAAACAAAATCACCCCCAGCGCGTAGATGTCGACCGCTTTTCCATAATTGCCTTCGCCAATTTCGGGCGCCATATAGTGGACGCTGCCGACGGTGGTGGTGTGGCTGCTGCGATGGCTGGTGCTGATGGCCTTGCT
>CALDEW010000089.1 GCA_937942355.1 uncultured Pirellulaceae bacterium
TTGGACGCGGCAGCTTCGAGTCTTGACCGAACAACTGGGGATGTCGTGGGCCTATTGGGAGCTGGCTTTCGACTTTGGGATTTACGATCCCGTCGCACAGCAGTGGAGGACCGACCTCCGCCGAGCCGTCATTCCGCCGCAACGGTAACAAAAGCCTGACCAAATCGTTGGGGTCACTGCCAACCGACACCGGCGGTAAAATGAGCGCAACGAGACGTTAGGTTCAAACAAACGCCACGTTCAACATCGGAAAACCCGTCGCGCGTTGCCGGTCGTGATATCCGCCAGCTCTTCGGGACTGATGTTCTTAACGTCCGCTAAGCAGGCTGCGGTGTGGATCAGGTAACTGGGCTCGTTAGGGCGCTTGCTACGAAGCGGATGAGGCGAAAGGTAAGGGGCATCTGTTTCGATCAGCAACCGGTCATCAGGGATCGCGGCCGCAACCGAACGCAGATCGTCGGATTTCTTGAAAGTCACCATACCGGCGAAACTGATGTACATGCCCAACGCCAAACAGCGCTGAGCCGATTCCACCGACCCGGTGAACGAATGCATGATGCCGTTGATGCGGCCGTCAATCGCGGATCCTTCGAGCATCTCAACGATCTCCGATTCGCAGTCGCGCATGTGAATGACCAGCGGCAGCTCCTTTTCGAACGACAGATCTATATGCCGTTGGAACCACTGCTTCTGCACTTCAAATGTTGACGTGTCCCAGTGCAGATCCAACCCGGTCTCACCGATCGCGACAACTTGGGGGTGCTGAATCAGTTCAACGATTCCCCTCCAATCATCTTCGGTAAAGTTCTGACAAACGGTCGGGTGGATCCCGGCCGCAGCGTAAACCTGGTCGAACTGCTCTGCGATCTCAACACATCGCCGGCTGGTTTTCACGTCGGTTCCAATCGCCGTCATCCTGCTTACGCCAGCCGACGCCGCGCGACTGACGATGTCTTCGACCACGCTTGAGAGCTGCTGGTTATCTAAATGGCAGTGAGTGTCAAAGTACATAGTTACCGGTAGGTTTGTAGCTCCGCCGAGGAAATAGCGGGACGCGGGGCATTCCAATTGAGCCGAAACGGGTGAGCGATTGGCGTTCCGGTCGAGGCCTTCTGTAACGCTTTAGAGGCTGCCCGTGAGTTCGTTTTTGGCGGGCACGAGAGTCAGATCCACCGAACGGCGATCGCCGCAAGGTTCGTTGGGTAAGTGCCAATGCAGGATCTTGTCTTCGCCAATCTTCCAACAAAGGCAAACATCCTGGTCGTCATAGATCGCTGGGAAATCGACGAAAGGGCGGTCCACCTCTGGAGCCACCAAGTTCAAGTCTTCCAATTCTTTGACGCAGGCTTCTAAACGTATCTGCTTTGTGTCGACGCTGGCAATGATGGCCTGAACTTCGCGCGAATAGGGCGTTGCTTTGGGATCGCTAAAGCTCGGTGTGCGACTACTGGCGGGCTTAGTGATGTTGATCGCAGACAATCGTTCCTGGGTTTCATCAATCGTTTTTAACAACTGGTGAACGTCTTTGGCGATCGACCGCACCAAAGGCAACATGGCATTGGCAGAATGAAACGAAAACCGGTGCTCCTGCTTAGTTTGGTTTTTCGGGCTTTCGCTCATCGTCAATTGCTTTCGATTGTAAATCGTGAGGGCGCGGTAAGAGCCGACCCTTACCGCCGCTTAACTGTCTCTCAATCTGGGGACGATAGCCGCTTTTATTTCGAATTTAACTGACCGAGTCAATCAATTTGCTCACTTAGACAGTTATGACTGATCGAAACAGCTGTTTGGCAGGCTGGATTCTGGATATCTCACCCAAAGCCCCTATGCTATCGCAAGAATACACAGTTTATTTAATGATTGCTATCAGGGGAGGGATGCGACGGAAAAGCCGGTCCGATTTATTTGTTTATCGGTCTTAGAATACAGAAAAGATCGGTTTTATTGGCAAATTCTTCGAATCAGCATCACCAAAGCATGGCTTCAAGGAACATTCCCACGAAACCTTTAGACCCATCCACTCTAAACGCCGGTTTAATATCCGGCAGTTCGAGTTGTAGGGCCTACTTTTGCCGAACTTTTGCCTGTCAAAAACGTCATAACTTGGAAGGAAACTTGAAATCGGATTGCTGCAAGGGGCTCGAATCGTAGGCGCAGAACATGCTGCCACACCAAAAAACAGCCTATTCGACCCACTTCCCCTTGTTTTTTTCTAATTCCGGCGCCGATTGGCAATTTGGCTTCATTGACTATGGGGTCCTCCAGCGTAGAGTATTATCAAGAGGTTCATGCGAGTTGTAGGGATTTTTGCGGCGATTTCGGATTTTTGAACGCCCAATCATGCAACAATTGAACTCTTGCATCATAGAATGCATCAAAGGATAGATGAATGTTAGTTCTCTCTCGAAAGAAGAACGAAAGTATTGTGATCAACGACGATATCTCCATCGTCGTCGTAGAAATTCGTGGTGACAAGGTTCGCTTGGGCGTAGAAGCGCCTAAAGAGATTCCTGTTCACCGCCGCGAGGTCTACGATGCGATTAAGAAATCAGTTGAGCAAAGCAATACTCAGACTTTTGGAAGCGATCCTGCGACCGCAGAGTAAAACTCCGTGATTTGTCGCGTTGGTTTCTGTGCGCCTCAGTTTAGCCGCCCGATTCACGCTGGTGTCAATACAGTGGGCAGGCCCGCTTGTTGAGCCCATCTAGCAGCAAGCCCTTCGTCGCAGCAAGTGGAGCACCGCACGGTCGCCGCAGTTTTTTGCCCAGCAAAACGGTCCTGTTGTCCTCAGATTAGCCTTCACGGACCCGTTATTTAACTATCTGGGAATTTGGGAGCAGACAGTTAAAGCAGCCCTTGACGGGAAGACGAGTAAAACAGTATTCTGTGGCCCTTAACTCGATGAGCCATTTTGGAACAGCGGTATATCAGCCCTTTAAAGGGTATGAAATTCTGTTAAGTCCCAAATCATCGACGGCCCCTTCGTCTAGTGGTTAGGACACCGGCCTTTCACGCCGGTAACACGGGTTCGAGTCCCGTAGGGGTCATTTTTAGCTTTCACACGCCCCGCAGTTCTCAGAATTGCGGGGCTTTTTTCGTTGCCCGGCGTTAGCTGCTTGTCCTCGATTTGGCGTGGTGTAGCCACGCGATTGGCAGAGAACATTAACCTCGGCGATTTCGTTGGAATCGTTGGCCCCGGATGGTGGAAGACCTGTATTCATTTGCCCGACCGCCTCAGCCGCGACCTTTCAAAACGACAACGCGTTAGCTTCGGATCAGTCCCCTCAGGGGACAATCCACGCCGTAGGCGCGCTACCAACGCCGTCTCGCGAGACCAGTCGAGGCAAAGCGGCTGAAGTGTCATTCTGGCGGGCATGTTTTTTTAACGCAAAGACGCGAGGACGCAGAGAGCTCTTCGGTGCAGTCGACGTCATTTGGTTCTTCTGGGCTTGAATCATTTGGAGCGGTTTGTCTCTTAAAGCGTGAACATGGTGAAGAATCCTTGCGTCCTTGCGCCTTCGCGTCCTCGCGTCTTTGCGTTTCCTTCCTCTCACAATCCATCGGCAACACGATGAAACCCTCAGTTTGAAATTGACGCATCGCAGAAAACCGCTCCTACTAAACGTGTCAGGACTTTTCAACCACTTTGTGAATCGAATCTGATCGTTGTTTTGCCGTATTCTTCTCCCCGCACTTCACCAGTTCGCGATCTTCAATTAAACGATTGTCAGACAAAGTGAGGGCACAACTTTTGTGTTCCATCGTGGTTTAATATGCTGAATTCCCCTAAACACACGGCACAAAACACGATGCGAAACCTTCTCTGCTCAATTGTCATATTGATCCACATAACGTGTTTCACATGGTGTGCGAATGCTGAAACGATTGTCGTTTCGATTAACGGTGACGACAAAAATTCGGGAACGCGCGAGCATCCTCTTCGGACTATTTCCGCTGCCGCAGAAAAAGCACTTCCCGGAGACACCGTCCTAGTTTTGGCGGGCACGTATCGCGAACGTGTTACCCCAATACGCGGCGGGCAGCCGGGCAAACGCATTGTTTACACCGCTCAACCGGGCGCACGTGTTTTCATTAAAGGGTCCGAAGTTTGGCAGCCCAACTGGCAAAGCGAAGGGGATGGAATCTACTCGGGCGTTCCCGAAGAAGAGATGTTTGACGATCGTAGTCCAGAATATGTCGATGGCTACAACCCGTTTAAAATCAAACTCTCCTCTACGCCGTGGGAACGAGACGGTAAACCGGAAGTTGAGCGAGGGTATGGCGGAGACCCCAAATTGTCGTACACCTGCGGTCAGGTTTTCGTAAACGGCAAGAGGTTGCGAGAAGTCCCTTTCGAAAATGAACTAGAGAGCGGACGCTGGTTTTACGACTCCCAAACCAATCGAATTCACATCGGTTTTGGGGACGCCAACCCGACCGAACAAGAGGTCGAGATTACGACTCGTCGCAGAATCTTTGCTCCCAAAGAAAGAGGGTTAGGGTACATCACCGTGCAAGGTTTCGTGATGGAACACTGCGGTAATCAATACCCCACCAACTTTTGGAAAGAAACCAAATGGGCACAGAAAGGTGCCCTAGGATTGGAGGCAGGAAACCATTGGATCGTCCGCCGGAATGTTATCCGTTATGCCAAAACGTTCGCAATCGACGCAGGCTATGTTGACAATCGCAGCCCTGACAACTTGCCGGTGAAAAACAACGTCATCGAAGAAAACTACATCGTCGACAATGGATCAGCGGGAATATTGTCCAACAGGTCAGAGAACATGCAGATTCGCGGCAACGTGATTCTCAACAACAACACGCTAAGGTTTTTTGAACTCAAACGATGGGAACAGGCGGGCATCAAGTGTCATCACATGACTCGA
>CALDEW010000090.1 GCA_937942355.1 uncultured Pirellulaceae bacterium
TAAATCAAGCAGTTTAATTTTCTTGTCGTCGTACCTCACCACGACAACTTCCTTTCCATCGTAGAAACCAGCTTCGGTGGCGATAACGCCATCCAACGACCCCAGCTTGGCCTCTCCTGTCCAGAAGCAGTACATCGCAAATACGGCGATACTAGTGTCGGGGTTGCTTTCGGGAATCACGACGTTGGTGAGGAAACTCGGTACTGTCCGCCCTGATGTTTTAATCGCGGCTGCCAGGCGAGTCGCGGTCGCGTGCCGGTTCCAGACTTTGTCCTTCCGCGGGATGATGTCGTTCAGTTGCGGATCCAGAAAACGCATGACCTGATAGTTCCACGCCGGTTCTTTGAATTGGTTGAGCACCTTTTTGTCTTTGCCACCGGCGTTGTTATAGATTGCAACTGGAACGAAATTCTCTTCAATTGCTTCCACGATAAGGGGCTGGGTCAACACCTGCTGACCATATTTTTTGCATCCCTGTCAGCCGGGGACTTCTTGAAACAGAATCGCAATCGGTTTGCTTTGTTCCTTGGAATTAGCAACCGCCGTATCCAAATCACGTAACCAACGAACGTCGCCAAGTTCAATCGGTTGGTCTTGACGGGTTGGCTGAGCCTCCATTTTTTCTTGCGGCTGGGGTTTTGCGAACACTTGAGCGGCCAATAAGATCGCGAAGAGCAAAATCGCCACAGAGAACGCGATATATAAAACTGCCGCTTTGATAACGTTGGATTCTGAGGCAATCTCTGCGATGGCATCTGGCGTGCGTTTCATCATGGCTCCGTTTGGATGTGTCCTAATCGATTATTGCTCTGCAAGCGACATTTGTTCGACGCTGAGCCGATAGAATCGCTTTCGGAGATTTTGCGGAATTAGTTGGCGATTGTTTGATTTAATACTAAACTCTGTGTTTTACAATGTCTTACCCTCCCTTCAGCCAATCAACAATGGGATCCCAATGCAAGACGACGATTTAGTAGCCGTTGGCCAATTTGACAACGACATCGAGGCTCAGCAAGCCATCAATCTGCTGGCCGAACACGGGATCGTTGCACAAATCAACGATGACGGTGGAGCCTTTGATTTGGGCATCGGCGAGCTGCCGGCCGTTGAGATCATCGTGGTGAGTTCGAATTTTGAAAAAGCGCAGGCACTGTTGGCGGACCTGGAAGTGGTCCAAGCCGAGACATGTCCGGCTTGGACGTGCAAGTGTGGCGAAGAAGTCGATGAAGGTTTCTTTGCCTGCTGGTCATGCGGTGGAGAATACGCGGCGGAGTAGTTTTTGTTCTGTGATTACTTCGCGTGACTGAATCGTTACTTTTGGTCGATTGTTTTCTTCTATTCAGGTTCAACATCTAGTTGTTCTAGTCGTGTCAGCCAACCGTCAAAGTGCCTACACTTTCGTCTGAGCAATGGCAATCCAATATCTTCGGCCAGCAGTGGCCCGGCGACACTCTCTTGATATCCTTTAACGTGCCGAGCAATGCGGTGTTTAGGGTGTGAGTGCTGGCCGTGGTTGATGTCTTCTGGCGTGCTAAAGCTATCGCACTCTTTACACAATGCCTGCATCTCTTTGTCTGAGATGTCATACAAATTCTTGATGCGAGGCGGGTCGACAAGCACTAAAGCCTCAAATTCATGCACCTGTAGATAGGGTATAAAACGAGGGTCACCAACCTTATCCGCCAAGGATTGTTCAAGTGCCTTTGCCTGCAGACCACCAGTGGGTTTTGCAATTCCTTCTTTGTATCCGGGAAAGTCATTTGGCAACGAATACAAATCAACCATCATTGTGAATCTTGCATCCGGCGACTGGTCCTCTTTAAGCCAGGTTTGCATATCTGCAAGAGCATGCCCAAATGTATTTATCATTCCACCCTGTGGAATTCTGCCACGTCTTCGTTGATGCAACCCAGTGAATCGAGGTCGAGAAAGAAAAACATTGAAACTGGCTAAGTGTGGTACTAAGACACTAGTAGCAAACGCAGCCTCGGTTTGCCCCTCCACGGTCATGTAGAGCCTTTTCATTAGTAGGGGCCTCCACCGATGACGTTTTTCTCCCAGATCTCCCCAAGTGTGTATTGAGAACGCCATACTTCAAGACTAGCAGTATCAAGCCGCTTAAATTCGGAAACCGCTTCTGAGCAATCTACAACTAGGACATTTTTTGGTTCAAAGTAATCCAGCAAAATTGACGACTGAGTTGCGAACAACAATTGTGAGTTCAAGCTCGCCACGCGTGCCATCTCAGACAACACCTCAAGGGCGGATGGATGCAAACCGAGTTCAGGTTCATCCAGAGCGATAAGCAGTGGAAGTTTGTCGCTTGGTTGTAGAAGCAGTGTCGCCATAGCGATAAATCGAAGAGATCCATCTGAAAGCTGGTGAGGCCCAAACTCATATTGCCTACCTTTGTGAGTCCAGTTTAGTAAAATTTGTTTCTCATTCAGATTACTTGGCTCTAGCGAAAAACCGTCAAAGTCGGGGACCATTTGCCGGACGGTACCCGTGATTCGCCGAAACGCAGCGGGGTGTTTTTCTCGGAACAGATACAGCATCGCCGCAAGATTTCCTGCTTCGGGTTGTAGAAACCGATTTGCTTCGATGTAACACGGTTGCCGGGCGACACTGTTGTCTGAGGTGTCGTGGAAATGAAATAGGCGGCACGAACGAAGCAGATGAAGGCACACGTTTGCGGTCTGATTTCCATCCTCTGCTGCTTTGGCTAGATTCGACTCAGAGTGGCCTGCACCAAGTTCTACGACAACTGGTGTAGAGCCTCCGTTTCGATTAAACGTTACGCGTTCTTCTGTGAAGATCAGCGATCCGCCTGAAGCCGCTGCCCATCGAACAAAATAGGCGGTATCGCCAGTTTCGGTTTGGAAAGTAAGTTCCATTTCGGCAGTCGGCGTTTGCTTAGTACCGTAGTGTAGAAGACTATCGGAAAAACCATTTAAGCCAACGAAGTTTCGAAATCCAGGAGTGTTGGCAAACATAGCGTTGAGCATTTTGAATAGCGAAAGCAGGTTTGATTTTCCTGCTCCGTTGGCACCGATAACAATCGTCAGCGGTGTCAGGTCGATAGTTTGATCCTTGATGGACTTCCAGCCCTTTAGGCGGATTTGTTTTAGCATTTGCATTTCTTGAGTTCCTGCTCTACCCAATTTTTTACGTTGAATATGATTGTGCGTTGTAAGAGGCAGCGAATTATTCAGAGGAACAACAACTTTGTTAAAGCCACCTGAGAATGGCAGGAATCAAAGTAAAGTGGCACGTCAGACCAACTTCCGCCGCGACTTTGATCGGAACGCCAAGTAACTGCTCAGGACTTCGCCCAGCGGTTGGCTGGTGTCGATTAGGACGTGGTCAATGCCGGCGGTCGCGCAGATCTGTTTGACACGCGTCATGTACTCATCCACGGCTTTCATGTACGAGTCCCGCAGCGCTCGCGGTTCGGTATGCAGCTGAGCGTCGACTTCCATGCCTTTGAAAAGTGTGTTTTCCTGGAACGGAAACTCAAGTTCATCGTGGTGCATCACATGAAACACGATCACCTCGTGTCGCCGCAGTCGAAATTGCTGCAACGATTTCCCCAATTGCTCGGGATCCAAAAACAGATCGGAGAACAGGCAGACCATTCCGCGTCCCCGAATCTTAGCCGCCAACGCCATGAACGGATCGTTAATGTCGGTTTGATTGTCGGGCTCAGTCTCTTGCAGCTGGTGAATGATCTTTTTCAGATGCGACGGATGCGAGCTGGCTTTGGTGGTTGTATCAATCTGGTTACTGAACGTGACCATGCCGACGGAGTCCTGTTGCTGCTGCATCAGGTAACCAAGGCTGGCCGCGGCGGTGGCGGCGTAGTCAAATTTGCTCCAACCTGATTCTTCGCCGTAACGCATCGATTTGCTGCAATCGACCAACAGATGGCACTTGAGATTGGTTTCTTCTTCGTACTCCTTGATGTACAGCCGATCCGTCTTGGACCAAACCTTCCAGTCAATATGACGCAGGTCATCGCCGGGAGCATATTCGCGGTGGGCTGCGAATTCGATGGCGAAACCGTTGTAGGGACTGCGATGTTGGCCGGTGATAAATCCTTCAACGACCAAACGAGCGCGGACTTCCAAACGCTTGATTTTATCGAGCGTTTTGGGGTCAAGATAGTTTTTGGATTCTTCGGTCTTAGCCATGTTTAGCCGAACGCTTTTTGAACTTCAGGAGCCATTTGATCGCCGTCATTACGTTCGGGCAATTCATCCAGCAGACGCTGAATGATATCGTCGGACGAGATGCCTGATGATTCCGCGTTGAAGTTCGTGACCACACGATGCCGCAGCACCGGCAGCGCGACGGCTCGCACATCGTCCGTGCTGGCGAACGTTCGGCCGTTGAGAACAGCGCGGGCTTTCGCGCCGAGCAAAAGATTCTGTACGCCGCGCGGTCCGGCACCCCAACTGATCGCTTCTTTGACGAACTCAGGGCATTCATCTTCGAGGATCCGCGTCGCGCGAACCAAACGCAGCGCGAAGTGAATCACATGCGGTGCGACAGGAACTTTGCGAACCAGTTGCTGCAACCGCAGGATGTCTTCCCCTGAAAGGATCTGTTTAACATCGGTGTCCAAGTCCGCAGTGGTGGTCGCGGCGATCAAGTATTCTTCGTCGTAGTTTGGGTACTTCACAAAAACCTTGAACATGAAACGATCTTGCTGAGCCTCGGGCAATGTATAGGTGCCCTCTTGCTCGATCGGGTTCTGTGTGGCCAACACGAAAAACGGCGACGGCAGTTCGTTGCGTTGACCGCCGATGGTGACCTGTTTCTCTTGCATCGCTTCCAGCAGTGCCGCTTGAGTCTTGGGTGGCGTACGATTGATCTCGTCGGCAAGAATAATATTGGAGAAGATCGGTCCTTTGAGAAACTTGAACTCGCGCGTGCCCGAGGTTTTGTCTTCTTGAATCACTTCGGTGCCGACGATGTCGCTGGGCATGAGATCGGGCGTGAACTGGATGCGATTGAAATCAAGGTTCAACGTCCGGGCCAAAGTGCTGACCATCAGAGTCTTAGCCAGACCGGGGACGCCTTCGAGCAGACAGTGTCCGCGCGCAAAGATCGCGATCATGATCTGTTCGATGACCTCGTGTTGGCCAACGATGACTTTTGAGAGTTCGCTGAGCACACTGGCGTGGGCTTCTTTGAGTCGTTCAAGTGCTGCAAGATCGTCTCCAGCAAGATCCGCTTGCCCGGATGAAAGTTTGTCGTTCATTCAATGTTCCTAAGTTCTGATCGCTATAAGAGTTACCATTATTACCGGTTTGGGCTAATTTTTCATCGCCAAAGGTTAAAAGCTGAACAGAAAGATGGCGATAATATTTTTGGTGGGAGCTAATTTTGCCGAAACTTTTTGTCTTTGGAGGTTCTGACCGGAAGTTGATCTGGCTATTCGATCGGACGATGAAACAATATATCCATGACAAACGATTCGAATTTTCTAAATGGAGGCAACGGGAAGTCAAAATGGCGGTCCAGCAGATCTTCGTTTTTGATTTCGATCGTGACTCACCTGCTGATTGCGATTCTTTTGATCGGTTTGGGGGCCTTCACGGTATCGCAAAGCACTTCCGAGGCCTTGAGGCCAGGTGGGATCGTTCTGACGCAGGCCGACGCGCAAGCGGAAACGGAATACTTGACCGAAACCGATGTTGCGCAGTTGGACACGACGCCCACGGACAACTTGGAAGCAATCCCGACACAAACCGCGTCTGCCATGCCAGCGCCTGAGTTGGACACGCCGGAGCCGCTGGATCTGCCGGGCATCGCTCCGCCGACGATTGAGATGGATGCCAATTCAATGACCGAAGTGCCAACTTTCGCGGCCGAAGCGGTGCAGTATGAACTGACTGAGGCTGACCGCCAGCAGATAGCGAAGGATCGTGCCTTCTTCGAGGCGCAGCGACCCAAGGGCGAACCGACGAAGGTCAGCATTTTTGGCGGCGGCGATGTTGAGGGCCGCAAGTTTGTGTTTGTGATCGACAGATCGCACAGCATGGGCGGCGAGGGCTTGGGGGTGCTCAATCGGGCTCGGGCAGAACTGATCGCTGCGATTGGTGGACTTGAAGACAACCACGAATTTCAGATCGTTGCCTATCACGACAGCACCATCTGCATCTCTGAGCGGAAGCTGCTCAATGCGACGGCTGAAAACAAACAGCGCGTGCCTCCATTTTTTGAGAACGTCGGCGCCTTTGGCGCGACGAATCACTATTATGGTTTGCTGGTCGGGTTGGGGTTCAAGCCAGACGTGTTGATGTTTATGACAGACGGAGGTTCACCCGATCTGACACCGGCTGAAATTAAGCGCGTGAAAAAGATGGCCGGTAGCAAGACGCAGATTCACTGTATCGAGTTTGGGTCAGGTGGTTTTCAGACCGCGACGTCCTTCATGAGAAAAATTGCCCAACAAAATCAGGGTAGCTATCGCTATATCAACGTCAACACTTGGCGATCCGGTGGGCGTTAAATTCGAATCCAAATCGGTTATGATTTTAGTTGCTTCCCGGACTTAAGTGGCTCAACATTCTTCGTAGGGCCGGTTCCTACCGGCCGCGCCCTAACCTTTACGTAAATAGGCCGGTGGGAACCGGCCCTGCGAGCCGGCTTTCAATTTGCTTTCTTTGACAAAGACACACGCAATGCACCGATTTTCTTTATTCCAACTTGTGATCGCGATCGGCGTCGCCAATTTCGCGACGCTTAGCTTCGCTGAACAAATGACGGTGCATTTCCGCAGCGGCACAGCGCTGACCGGAGACATCGCTGAACCCTCAATCGCTTGGACGACAGTCGCGGCCAACGGAGCGGTCAGTCAGTTCGACTACAAAATCAGCGAAATTAAAACGCTGTCGCTGTCGAAGTCGGAATCCAGTATGCAGATGATTCAGATTCGCCAGTTGTTGAATCAACTGGGTGACGACGACTTTCACCAACGTGAATTGGCTGAGACGCAGCTAAGGTCTATCGGGGGGCAATTTCGCGGTACGGTTGAATCGTTCGCCGACCACCCTTCTTATGAAGTGCGATATCGTGTCAAACGTTTGCTGGCTGACAAAAGTTTCAAATCAGCCTCTTCCGCGCGTCGAGAAGTTGATCGTATTACTTTAGTTGATGGATCAAAGCGCGAGGGCGCGGTTACTAATTTCGCGCTCACATTGAGTGCTTACGGAGAAACGATTCGGCTTGACCGTCAGAAGGTCGCTGGAATGAAGGCCCCATCGCAAACACAATCTGATACCAACGCGGCGGAGGCTGATGGCGAGGCGATAAAAGTCGATCTGTTTCATCGCTACGAGGATTTCATCAACGACCGGCAGAAAGAGTTTCGATTTGACGTGCGGGCCGACGGTAGTCCTTTCTCGCTAAACGAGAGAATTGATGACGCTTTCGTTTCCGATGGAGTGAGATTCAAAAATGTTGAACATGGCTTCGTTGGCGTCTCACCGTTTAGCTTTAAGTACGAAAAGCTGCCGGTGGGCGGCAAGTCGCTAGGTTTGGTGGGGCAAAAACGCGACCGCAACCACAAGGGCGTAATGGAAATCACGTTCTGTGAACCGGGCAACGCAAATGTGTCTGCGGGCGTGTACGAATTTGGAACCTTCATTGCGAAAGTTAACTTCCGGCGTGACATGATCCTCGAGGCCTACGGTGCTCAGGGGCATCTGTTGGCGACGGTCGAAGCGACCGACCAAAAGTGTGTCTTCGCCGGCGTTAAATCCAACCAACTGATTACCAAAGTGCGAATTCTCTCCAACCCGTACCTAAAAAAGATTGAACGTATGATCGACGACGATTTTGCGATCGATACGTTGCGAATGTCCAAACCGGTGCCAACGCGCGTGCATCGTTTGAATCTGACTCGGGAGGTGGCGCTACGCAATGGTGATCTCATTCAATGGGCGGGATTGAACCTGAAAAAAGATTCAAAGCTGAACGTGATCATCACCAAAGTTGCCGATCAGAATCTATCGCTGGATTTTCCCTTGGATGAAGTAAGCTCCGTATATTTCGCACGGTCGATCAAGTCGAGCAATGCTTGGCAGGCGCTTTTGGAGGATGGCAGTCAGATCAATGTTCTGCCGGGCAAAACGTTCAAGTCCGAACAATTTGGTTTCGAAGTTAGGCCGCGCGATTTTGTGGGTTGCTGGCCCGCTGGATCGTCCCCGCGCGTACCGGTTGCGGGAGACTTTGCCGACCTTCAGAGCGGTCCACTGATTGTGTTTCCCACTTGCCGACTTCGGACCGCGTCAGTTGATTTTGCAGCGGATCGTTTGTCGTGGAGCGTTAAGGAGAAACTTCAACAGCCGTTGCA
>CALDEW010000091.1 GCA_937942355.1 uncultured Pirellulaceae bacterium
CGGCGGTCAAGGGATCGCTGGTCAGATCGGCGATGCGTCCATCGGAGTTGGTGGTGCCCGAGCCAACTTGCTCCCATTGCTGCTGTTTCAATTCCAAGACGACGTTGATGCCAGCGGCAGGTTTGCCGATGGATGTGTCCAAGACGTGAGTGGTGATATTGCTCATAGTTTTCAATCAATTATGTGTTGATGGTGCGGTGCGGTTTTTGACAGAAAAATGTTGACAGAAATATGTGAGCGACGGTCAGCACAACATTTTTCTGTCATCATCTTTCTGTCCAGTTTTTTTTAAGGTGCTTTCGTTGCCAGTTTCTTCAGCCGCAGGGCTGTGATTTTGGATTGCTCTTCACCGGCGGTGATCAGTTCTTGGTCGCGTGTGCGGGGCAGGCGTTGCTGAAGTAATTCAAGCATCTCTTTGGCAGATTTCCCAGTGGCGCAGACGATGAAGATGAAGCCAAATTTCTTCAAATATTCATCGTTGGCCGCCGCCAATTGTTTCAGCACATCTTCACTGGCCGATTGGACGCCCGATTGTTCATCGCCAGCGATGGCCTTTGTGTTTGCGTATTTAGCCCGCAGCGTGTCCACATTGCCAATTTGGGGATGGCCTTCAAACGCCTCAAGCCAATCTGATTCATCAAGGCCGCTGAAGACCTTGGCTGATTTATTCAACACGTCATCGTCGTTGAGGAAAGGGCGCGACTCTTCCAGTTCTTCGCACCATCGCGCCGATGCGCAACAGGTTTGAAGTGTCTGTAGGATTGTTTCGTACGGTAACGCATTTAGCATCTCAGCGATTGACGCGTCGACCAATTTTTGATCGTTGTCTGCGCTGGCGGATTTGTTTTCAAAGACGACTTCGCCGCCGACGTAAGTGCGCTGAACACATCCTGACAACGCGCGCCCTTCATAGGGCGTGATGGAATGCCGATGTTCGAGTTCATCACCAGCGACGGTGAAAGTTGCTGAAGGATCCCAAACGACGATGTCTGCGTCGTAGCCCGCGCCGATTCGGCCCTTCGTTTTTCCTAAACCAAATATTTCAGCCGGACGATCGGATAGTAGTGCCCCAAGCTTCTCCAGCGACCAATTTTCTTCTTTCGCGAGGGTCGCCATGATCGGCAGTGTTAGCTGCAGACTGGCGATGCCACCCCAAGCTTTGCTGAAATCGCCAGAGAGGAGTTCCTTAAGTTCCGGCGGGCACGGCGAATGGTCCGAACCAATCGTGTCGATCAGGCCTGTTGTTACCGCCGATCGCAGCACGGCGCGGTTGCCTTCGTCGCGGATGGGTGGCGCACATTTGAACTGCGTTTGGCTGTCCTGGATATCTAGATCGCAGAAATAGAGGTAGTGAGGGCAAGTTTCCACGGTCAGTGGCAGCCCTTCTTTTTTTGCGGCGTCGATCAAGGGAATTGCTTGGGCGGTTGCCAGATGAACAATGTGAATTGGCGTTTGGAATTCTCGGCAAAGGTCTATCAAAAGTTCGATCGCGTTGACTTCAAACGAAGCGGGCCGCGCGTGCATGTAGTCCGGATAGGATTGCTGCGGCCAATGCGAAGAAGTTCTGTGCGCAGCGAAGACCTCGGGGTCAACAATTTCTGCATGAGCCAATAACGGGATGCCGGCTTGTTTAAGCATCGGTAGCGCGGCGCGGAGTTCTTTTTCGCCGACTGCAGGAAACTCATCCAGCCCCGAATCGCAAAGGAACGCTTTGATGCCTCTTACACGTTGAGCAATCAGCCCCGGAATTTCGATTTCGTTTCCCGGAACCAAGCCGCCGTAAAATTCAACGTTCACTCCGCATTTACCTGCGGCAGCACTGCGTTTGGATTCCAGCGCCGCTGCGTCCGTGGTTACGGGACTGCTGTTGAGTGGCATGTCGATCAACGTGGTGACGCCACCTGCGGCGGCGGCTGCGGTGGCCGATGCAAAACCTTCCCAGTGCGTCCGGCCCGGTTCATTGATGTGGACGTGAGCGTCGATGACGCCAGGAGAAATGACCCAATCGCCAAAATCTTCGCAAGGCATTTCTGGCGGCAGCTCTTGGGGCGAAACGACGGATTCAATTTTCCCAGCGCGGATCACAATCGCAGCCGGAATCTCTCCCCTGGGCGTCACGACGCGGTCGGATTTGATCGCAAACGGTAAAGCGCTTGATTGGGTCATGCGTTCTCTATTGGCATTCTCTAATGCCGTTGTTTAATGCCGCCGGATCGTAGCTGAAATAACGCCAAAGGGTTCCGGCGTAGGCACGAAAATTTCGTTTTCATTCTCCATATTCAGTTTCGCCATGTCCGCTAACAAGTGATGTTGGTTGGGCATGTCCAACGAAATTTCGTCGACTTCATCGCATGCCGTCAGCACCGACTGCGCCATGTCGTACAATGTTTTTTGCACTGACGGACTGAACTGGTGAGCGAACACATCCAACAGCAGTCTGCGGATGGTTTGGCGCGTTTGAGTCCAGTCGCCGTTTAGATCATCGCAAGGCCACTGCGCGGTGATCGTGGTGGCGAAGATTCGATCGCTGGTTTCCTTCAACGTCGTGAATTTGTCTTTGAGATAACCTTCAAATGCCGAATCGGTTGTCTTAAGGATCTGCAAACCGCGCAGACCGGACGTTAGCTTGGTCCCCTCGCCTGTAACAATAGCACAGCAAGTATGCTCTTCACTGTTTCCACCGGTGAACGCGTGCCCGTGAGCCTCACCATCAAGGTCGATGCGTTGCCATAGTTTTTCCGCCACGCAAATCGTTGTTTTGGTGATATGGTCGAACGAGTCGAAGAAATGTTTGGCCAAATGTTGCGCGTAAGTTTCGATCGCGTCGACGCCATGAAGTTTTGCGATC
>CALDEW010000092.1 GCA_937942355.1 uncultured Pirellulaceae bacterium
CAATTTGTTGCTGTCGGCGCTGGTGATGATGGGGTCTCCGATGGTCGCCACGATGCTGCAACTGGCTTTGTCTCGAACGCGCGAATTCAACGCCGACCGTGGAGCGGCGATGCTCACCGGAGACATCTCGGGATTGTCTACCGCGCTTCAAAAACTTGAACATCAACGGCCGCGCGGATTATTTGAAATGATCTTCCGACCCGGCAATCGCCGCAAGCAACCCAACATGTTGCGAACGCATCCCCCGACCGAAGACCGTATCGCGGCGCTGAGGGAACTGGCTCAGCAGCCACCGGAAATTGCCGCGCCTGCTCCTTCGATCGCCTCATTGGCAATGACGGAGTTTGGGATCGAAGAAAAACCAGCCGTTCAGAGCCAGCCCAAATACCACTGGGCAACGGGCCTTTGGTGGTGATGCGAAACACAAGCCCGAAGCGCGAGCGAGTGAAACCGAAGGACCGCCAATATTTTCTCCCTGGCGTTTTCTGAAGTTGCCCGCCTTTGCTTACATCCCGGAGGGATAGCAGCCATTAGCCGGTGATAAGCGCAGCGCCATCACCGGATTACTTCTCATTCGATCTACCTATCCCGGAGGGATTAAAGCGATGGGTCGATGCTGGAATCCCTTCGGGATACGTTTAAATTTCTGGCGTACCGGTGGTTTTCGCTGCGCTCGACCACCGGCTAATGGCTTAAATGCCTTCGGCATGAGAGAAGGCAATTTCAAAAAAAAACGGCGGCTGCCTAAGCCTATCGCTCGGGCAACCACCGTTGTATTTTTTTACTCAACCAAGTCAGCAACGCAAGTTTTACTTGCGGCGTTCTTTCAAGCGAACGGCCTTACCGACGCGGTCACGTAGGAAGTACAGCTTTGCACGGTGAACAACCGATGAGCGTTTTACTTCAATTTTAGAGATGCGAGGCGAGTGAACAGGGAACTTACGCTCCACGCCTTTGCCCGCCACAATGCGGCGAACGATGAACATCTCGCGGACGCCAGAACCCGAACGACCGATGACGGTGCCGGTGAAGACCTGAGTACGCTTCTTTTCGCCTTCGTGAATCAGGCAGTGAACGTCGACGGTGTCACCGACTTCAAATTCGGGAGCATCGGCTTTCATGCTGGCCTGATCGACCAAGTTCATAATTTTATGTGACATCGCAATATCCTCGTTTATTCCAATAGATCTTGGCGACGCATTTTAGTCTTAGCAAGACTCTGCGCCTTCCGCCATTGTTCAATTTGTTTGTGATTTCCGGACAGCAGTATTTCCGGCACTTCATGGCCCTCGAAGTTTTGCGGCCGCGTGTATTGCGGATACTCAAGCATTCGATTGCCTCGGGAAAACGAATCGTCCCAACTGCTTTGTTGGTCACCCAACACCCCCGGCACCATTCGTACCAGCGAATCCACCACCACCATCGCGGCGACCTCACCTCCATTGAGGATGTAATCGCCAATCGACAGTTCCAGCGGATCAAGGATGTCGATAACCCTTTGATCAAATCCCTCGTATCTCCCACACAGCAGAATCATTCGCTTGTTCGTCGCGAGCCTTTCCACTGTCGGTTGACACAGCCGTTCGCCTTGCGGCGTCATCACGATGACCTGGCCGGGATCATCTGTCATCTCTTGTACCGCCTTCACACAGCGAATCACCGGCTGAACCGATAGGATCATGCCGGGACCACCGCCATAAGGCCGGTCGTCAATCTTGTTATGTTTGTCTGTTGACCAGTCCCGCATATTGTGGACGTGGACTTCAACGATGCCGTTTTCAATCGCCTTGTTCAGCAGACTCTGACTCATGTACCCCGGAAACATGTCCGGAAAAAGAGTCAGTATGTCAAATCTCATGGCTCAGCTCATTGAATCGAACGCTGGCAGCAGTCAAAAACTTCACGTCGCCAATAACGCCTTCGCGGCAGAAATCTTACTCCGACTTCTCTTCTTCGGCTTTGGCTTCCTCAGCAGGAGCTTCTTCCTTCTTCTCTTCTGCTTTAGGCTCTTCCGTTTTGGCTTCTTCGGCCTTTGGCTCTTCTGCCTTCGCCTCTTCTGCCTTCGCCTCTTCTGCGGCTGGCTTGGCGTCCTCTGCCTTAGCTTCTTCTGCAGGTGCATCGGCTGCAGCGGCTCCTTCTGCTGGAGCTTCTTCGGCCGGCTTAGGCTGTTCGATCTTCGGCATCTCTACCGCCGCGGCAGCAGCCTTGGCACTTTCGATAGATTTCTGACGACGCTCAGACAGCTTAGAAATCGCTTCGGCTTGGGCTTCCAGGTGAGTCCCGTCTTTGCCGTACTTTTTGATCAGCGTGCCAACTTTGGGTGTCGGAGTAGCGCCAACACTCAACCAGTAAGCAATACGTTCGCCGTTAAGAATCGCACGAGCATCTTTATCGGGGACCATTGGATCGTAGGTGCCCAGTTGCTCGATCGCGCGTCCATCACGCGGGGACCTTCCGTCCATTGCACAGACCCGGAAAAAGGGTCGGTGTGTTCTTCCAAGTTTTTTAAGTCGAATTCTTACAGCCACGTCTTTGCCTCTGAGATAAATGAGTTGGTTAAATGGTATGTTTCGGCCGAAGTGAGACTTCGATCCCGGGAGGAACCGGGACTATCTGCATCGACATCGTTTTTGTGTCGACTGAAGAAATGACCTAACAAATTCCCACATAAAATCGCTTTTACGCAGGATCGGAGATTTGAGTCAAGAATTCAGTGCACGTCAATGGATCTTCGGGCTAAATACCCGCAAAACGTCGTATTTTAGGCCGTTTAAGCCGGCGATCGGGCAAGCGGCACGTTTTAGGGAAGTGGACCGATGAAAAAAGCCCCAAAGCAAGGTCCCAGTGCGGCAGAAACGCTCACTCTAACCCTCCGAACCCTCGGCCTCTTTCTTCTTCACATCCTTCTCGATCGCAGCCACCGCTTCTTCCACCGCTTGCCTTAGCAACGGGTCAGGATCCGAAGCAAGGTTCTTGATCGCGGCGATTTCTCCCTCCGCCACGGCACCCATATTCCCCAAAACCAACACAGCGGACTCCCGAATAGCAACACTCTCATGCTTGAGCAACTTCCTCACATCAGGAATCGCCGCCTGCGCGTTGGCCCCCATCAACCACAAATGCCTCAGCGCCTCAGCGCTGTGGGAATGGGAGGACAACAGTTCGACCAGCGTCTTCACTGGCGTCTCCGTTTCGCTGGTCACGCAATAGTAGGCATAGGCTGCTTGCGGCCGCACCCGTCCCTTGAGATCGAGCATCGCCGCCTTGATCACTTCTTTCTGAGACTCGCCCTCGGTTCCCATCAGTGATAGCCCCTCAAGCGCTCGGATTTTCTCGACGTGGGTGATTGCCGTCAAGCGACCGGCCAGCATTTTGGCAGTGTCGAAGTTCTCGATCGGACCGATTGCCCCAAGTGCGATTCCCGCCCAGCTACGTGCAGACGGGTTACCCTTTTCGAAAATCTGCGCCAGATTGTCAGCCATGGGTGCTGCTTCAAGCCCGACGCCGACAACTGCCTTACACACCATAATTTGGGCGTTAAAATCCAGAGAGAGGATAACTTCATTGAGTGCTTCGACCGCCGGCGTGGCGCTGGCTCCCATGTTCTGCAGCGCGAAGACTCCGTGCCGCGTCGTCGTAGGATCGCCTGATTCAACCATCTCAATCAGTTGGGGCACAAAAACAGCCGCTTCTTCCCCCAGCAACTTTATGCAAATGACAGCGTGAGCCGTTTGCTCGGGGTCTCCCGACGCCAACATTGCTTCGAAGCGTTCATACGAGACCAAGCCCAGATTCTTGATCGCAATCCGGGCCGCCGATTCATACTCGGTATCCGATGCGTTACCGGCAGTAGCAATCCCCTTGATGCGTAGATCGAGATCGTTCTCACTTTCGCCAAGCTGCAAAATGGCGGCCAAGATACGCTCCTGCCCGGCTCCTGGTGCCGGACGCCTCCCGCGCCCAAGAGGACTGATGATCTCGACCAGTTCGGCCACCGTTTTCGTTTTCAGTTCAGCCTGCTGGGCCACCGATTCCGCTTTTACCCGCTGAGCGGCATAGCCGTCGGACGTGAAATAAAAGATGGGGATCAAACATGAAACGACTGCGGCTGCGATCATGATCCCGTATGCATAAGACAATATTTGCCCCGTTTGCTTTTGGGTCTCCATTGAGACACCTTCATGGGTTTCTGGACTGACACGTCAAAGGAATGATCAAGTTTATCCGATGACGCGACGGCTCGCAAATTAAACCAAGGGTTTGCCCACGGGAGGAAACCACTTGAGGATCTGGAAAAGGAGTTTATTCCTAGGTTTCCAACGGCATCTCGAGCTGTCAAAAATATTCCAAAGCGGTACGAGTGTACCGCACTCCAAAATGCTCCGCATCCCAAATGCTCCGCTTCCCTTTTGGAGTGCGGTGGCTTTACACCGCTTTGGGATATTTTGTGGAACGCTTGACAGGCGTCCCTGAAGTCAGCCCTCCACCAACCATTCACCCCAACCATTTAGCCCAGCAAAGTTTAAAACTTCAAACGCATGCCAAAGAAGATGTTGTTCGACTGATAGTTAAGTTCACCATCGCCATTGAGCAACGATCCCGCAGGCAAGCTGGCATCAAATCGCAACGAATCAGCCGCGAAGTGGCGGTACTCGATAAACAGATCCGAATACTCGCGCAATTTATAGTTCAAACCAACCATGTACTGATACGCGAAACTCGAATCCTCACCGTCGCGGAAAGCGTCTGTGCCGCCGTTGAGCCTCATGTCAGCGGTAACATTGACCGCACCGATCCCCGCACCGATGTACGGCGCAACTCGTCCCCCCAGAAGATCGACAAACTCCCAATAAACGTTCATCATCCCCGCAAAAGATTCGATGTCGCCGACACCTTCGATCGTTTCATTGCCGCCGGCAAAATCGCTCAGGAACAAATCTTCGATGTCGTGACTACGGTACGAGAACTCAAGTTCTGATCTTAGGTTGCGGCCTTGGATTTGACCAAAGGCGGCACCGAGTCCCACGCCGTTTCTACCGTCGAGGTTGATGGTGCCTTCTTCGTTGACGATCTCCAGATCAGACAGATCCGACCACCCACCAAAGAGGCTGAAGTAATACAACGGAACTCCCGTTGGCGTCAGAATACTGTTGGATCCGCGTCGGCAGACGTTTAACCCCAGTCCGCAGGCTCTTGGTGCGGCGGGCTGGCTGACAACAGTTTCGTAAACGTCATCATCACAAACCGCTGGCGTAGGCGTAGCACAGCCCGCGTAGCAATCGGTCGGCGAGCAACAATTTGTTGGAGCACAACTCTGACAACTTTGACACCCCATACATGCCGGTGGACATCCCATCCCCATGTAGGGATTCATTGCGTAGGGAGTCGCGTAAGGCGCGGCATAGGGTGCCGGATACGGAGCCGCCAGAGGCGCTGGGTAAGGGTTGGCCGCATACGGATTCATTAAGTAAGGATTCGCAGCATAGGGATTGCCCCCGTATGGGTTTGCCCCCGGTGCGTAGGGGCCTCCCGCGAGGTTCGATTGCGGATCACCGCCCAAAGGTTTGGTGTAGTAAGACGGTTCGGGCGCGGGACGATAGACGTTGCTGCGATACGGTCGTCTTGGGTCGTCGTAATTGTCTTTCCGTTCTCGACGTTCGGTCCTTCTTGGTGTTGAACGCGATTGGGGATCCTCTTCTTCGATAATGCTTTTCTCTTCAAAGTCCTCCAAGCCAACTTCATCAGGATCGGGAAGACTCCTTTCAGTGCGCGCTTTTTCTGTTTCGCGCGTGCCTCCGCCGGGCTTGGGGAGGTCGATAATGGTATCTGGATCCGGCGTGAACTCACCGCCCGGCGGCAACCGTGGCGGAACAGTCCTTGTATCCATCGAAGGCGTGCGTGGATTAGGATCCACGATCGGCGTTTCGATCTCGGGTTCGCCAAAAGGGTTTTTAACCGGTGCTTTTTTATCCGGTATTGTTGGCGGATTGTAAGGCTCAAATGGCGATTCTTTAATTGGAGATTCAATCGTCTTTTCGCCAAACGGATCACCGCCTCCGGCTTGATCTTCTCCGAAAACATCGCCATCCTGTCGTCGGAAGCGGACCGGACTTAAATAACTCTTCGGTGCCATTCCTAGCCTCGGTGACTGCGGACGACGAGAAGGTTTCTGATTGACCTCCGCGCTGCCAGACTTTTTCTGACTCAGCTTCATTCTGACCGAGCTCGAATTTGTGTGCATCGGCTCGATGACAGTATTGGAGTATCGAGGCGCAGTGTTGGAGAACTGAGGCAGCAGCGATCCGTATTGAGCGTGAACGGGACTTTGAATCCACAGCGCTCCCAACGTCACCGCAGAAGCGGCAATCAAAACTGGATTCGAAATGGCGCGGCGAGCGATTCGAACGATCAGGGTCGCTGCCTTGGGCGATTTTGTGTTGTAGGTTCCCATCGGGAAGTCGCTCCGGTCAAAATATGACATCGTCCCCCGCAACGGCGACTTGCCAATTGCAGGATTCCAAGAGATTTGTTCGAGTTGTAGGGGGGAGTAATCCGAACCGAACCGGCAGGCTTTTCGCAGACCGATCCCTTGATGTGTTCCGATTTATCGGCACAACCGTTAAAGCTTATCCAGCTTGAGATGGGGAACTTGCAGAGAAGTTTGAGAGAAAAACTGCTAGCGTTGCCTAGTAACAAAAGCATCGAGGATCGTAGCGGTGGGCTCTCAGCCGCAATTGCCGCTGCTGTAGGAATGCACAAACGGCGGCTAAAAGCCACAAGCAGACATCGCATCGTAGCCTTTCGGTCTCCGAAAGTGCACCGCGCATTCTGGAGCGCAACAGCGCTCGAGTGTTCTTTCGGAGACCGAAAGACAACAAGCGTAAGTCCCTTCCAGCGGTATAGCTCGCAACATCCGTCAATTTTCTGAGAATTGCCTTGTTCTGAACTTGTAAGTGCGAGGTACAAGTTCAGAATGGGCGATTTGCTCAGTAGAAAATTACGATTGGTTCTCTCATCGATACTTCATCCATGTTATCCCGCGAATTCGAAGCCGTGATTTTTGACTGCGACGGGACTTTGGTCGATAGCGAGCCGATTACGGTCCGGGTTTTGATTGACTATCTTTTGGAATTCGGCTTGGAACTGGACTTCGAAGAAGCTTCCAACTTGTTCGTCGGCCGCGACATGCAATCTATCGCCCAGTGGCTCAAGGGAAGAACCACAAAACCACTGCCAAGCATTTTCGCCGACGAATTCCGGGCTCGGCAAGCGGTCGCCCTGAGGGAGTCTGTTCAGACGATTCCCGGCGCTTATGAACTTTTGGCGGCTATGACCAAACCATTCTGTGTTGCCTCCAATGCTCCGCAAGCGAAAATTGCGATCAACCTGACAGTCACCGGGCTGGACCAATTCTTCACCGCCGATCGCACGTTCAGCGCCTACGACATCAACGTGTGGAAACCTCAGCCCGATCTTTTCCTCTACGCGGCAAAACAATTGAACGTCGCCCCAGCAAACTGCGTCGTGATCGAAGATAGTTTAGCGGGAATCGAAGCGGGGCTTGCCGCCGGCATGCAGGTGATCGGCTACTCAAAAAATGCTGAACTAAAACCAACCGACGAAGTGCCGTTTGTTCATTGCTTGAGTGAATTGATCCGACACATCGCTTAGCAGGATGTTGACGGAGGTAGTGGACGAGGCAACCAGTCCTGTACGTTCAATGCAGCCGCCGGATTCGTGGCCTTATCCACTACCTTCAAGATTCAGGCGTGACCCCGTACTGAAGTTACTCTGCTATTGCCAATGGGGTCATCTTTTGCTGATGATCTATAACTTGCCTCCAGCGGTTTATCATCCGTCAACCGCGTCGCATCCCTTCGGACCTGCCCCTTTCTTGCCGCCCTCTGCCTTGCCCAGCCAATTTGACTCATTCAATTTCCTTGACTTTTAGTAACCTCCTTAGTTATAGTCTTACTAGGTTGTTAACATAAAAATCCATCTTCGGCTGATAGGTCAACAGAAGAGATTTCCAACCTAAACAGCTGTCGCGACACGCGTCAGAGGTTCTCGGCGGCTTTTTTTTGACAGCTGTCCTCTCCCTTTTCCTTTCGCAATTCCTCGCTCGTAATCTGAAGACTTCATGAAGTTCATTTTGAATCTACAAAGTATCTGCCTCGTTTTCCTTCTCACCATCAGCCTTGCCTGCGATCTAGTCGCCCAAGTCCCTGGGTCCTACACGATGCAGTTGGAGGTGTTCGCGACGCAGCCGGGTATTGGGCCGATTGATGTTGGTTCGCCAAACGATGGCTCTGGCAATGTTTTTGTGGCGGTCAACTCAGGTGAGATTTTTAGTTATGACCAAGACGGAAATTCGATTGGCACGCTGCTGGACATGAACACCATTTCGGGCAGTGGCTTTTCCGGGCCTGGCGCCGGCGAGAGCGGAGCTTTTCGAGGACTCGCTTACTTCGACTTTCACCCTGACTACGCCAATGCTGGGACTGCTGGGTTTGGGAAAATCTATGTCAATTATCGTTCGGGTTCGATCCCCTCCGCCACTCATTACGACTTCGACGATTTCACGGGGGCCAACACAAACGGTCGAAGTTTCGTCATTGCCGAATTCACAGTCAATCAAAATACCAACACGGTTGATCCGAACAGTTTGCGTGAGGTATACCGCGTCCGGACCCAGGGTGGCAACCCGCACGGGATCGGCGAAATTGCGTTCAATCCGATGTCGCAGCCAGGAGATGTGGACTATGGCCTGCTTTACGCTGCCATTGGTGACGCGAACTCCAATGGAAACGCAAATCCATTGCCAGGTTACCTTCAAAACCTGAACAACCCGTTTGGTAAAATTATCTGCATCGATCCTCTTGCTCAACCCGATGGCTCGCCTTTCGCGGTGCCTTCGACCAACCCTTTCGACGACGGTGGCACACCGCTTGATGACGATGGTCTCGCAGAAGAAATTTACGCATTTGGACTGCGAAACCCTCAAACGTTCAGCTTCTCAAGAGATTTTAATGGTGAAACCATTTTGATTACGGCAGACATTGGTGGGGCCAATATAGAAGAAATCAGTCTGGTTCGATCCAGCGGCAACTATGGCTGGGACCGATTCGAAGGAACGATGGACTTGAATCCGACACGCCCACTGGTGGCAGGAACCGTACATAGCGAACCAGTCGTTGAGTATTTTCATGGTGACTTTGAAACAACAGGACGAGCGATTATTGGCGGCGTGCTCGTCTCAGATCCCAATGACCCCGATTTTCAAAACCAAGTGGTTTACAGCGACTTGGTTAATGGAAACCTATTCTACTCGGACTATGCCGAGATGTTGGAGGCAGAAGCCAACGGCACCCAAGCGGATATTTTCCTGATGGACGTTAGTCTTGACGGAGTGTTATATGGCGACTTTGGTCAGGCCCTTATCGAAGATGCAAATGCTTCTGCGCGAGGCGATGCTCGATTTGGTTTCGATGCAAACGGCGAACTGTTTATCATGGCTCGCGCGAGAAGTACCAGCAGCGGCGGCCAGGCAATCGGTTCCGAGAAGATTTTCAAAACAGGACTATTCCAATCTTTCGCTGCTTTGCCGCCGGGCACGACTTCGCAGAGCATTGTGAGCTACTCTTTCACCAGCAACGCTTCGCTGACCGGGCAAACGGGTGCAGGGGTGGTGGGGGACGCAGCGGATCAATGGATGACCGAGTTCATTCCCATTGATGCCACCGGGACAACGGTTACAGGCATCGAGCTTAACGACGTCAATGGTGCTGCCACAGGGGTGACTCTTGACCATCTAGGCCTCCGCCGACACAACTCAACTGGACAACCCATCGAGACTGGAAACCCAGCTCCTCTGCGCAATAGTGCCTACATGCGTCACCTAAATGACGATCCATTTTATCTATTCAAGGGACTTGTGCCGGGGTCGACTGTCGATCTCGTCCTGTTTGGTACATACCATAACACTGATTTAAACCGTGGTTCATCGTTTACAGTTAACGGTATCACTTTGACCACAACCGGTAACGTTCCCCGTACTGGATTCCAAGAGAACCAAAATTATGTTTTCTTCGACGACGTTTTGGTTTCGGCTGCCGGTACGCTCCGAGTCGACATCAGCGCAAATGGTAGCAATTTCTCGGATGTCAATGGTTTTCAACTTGATCTATCTTCAGGCGATTTCCTGTTGGGAGATGTTAACTTGGACGGTATGGTTACCTTCTTAGACATCGCACCATTCATTGCGGTTCTGTCTTCTGCAGGTTTTCAATTCCAAGCGGATTGTGACCAGAATGGAGTCGTTAACTTCCTGGACATCGCACCGTTCATCGCGATCTTAAGTGGGCAATAAAGGACAATTGCATCGCAATTGAAGTTCAACTTTTACCGGACTGGATAGCGAAATATCTGGTGGGTGCTGCTGTCGAACATTTTATGAGCGGAAAACGCGGCACTGGCTGTCTCGGTTATTATCTCCAACAGCTTTCGATGAAGAACTATTTGTCAGCGCCACATTCGGTGAGGCGAAACAAATCTCACATCCAATTGACGTCGAGCTCGAGCCCTTCGACCAAGCCAAAATCATCGTAAGTGCACGGCTCGGATGCACCGTCTGAACCATCGGTCGCACTTGCAGCGGTGTTTAGCTGTTGTTGAGCAAAGCAAATAGCACATTGATCGCTTGTAAAGCGTCGTTCAAGATCCAGCAATTGCTGATCCATCTCAGCATCAAATGCAAGTTGCTGTTTCAGAGTGAAGTTGAATGGCCGCTCAGAATTGCGGCTGTTGAAATTCGATTTTGAACGGGCGAAAATACGATTGATCATTGGAGTCTCCGATTGAAGTTTGGAGACAATCCCTGTCAGAAAATCACGCAGTCGTTGCATGAGAAGATAACACCGCTGGGGTGAATGAAAGTATCCTGACAGAAATCGGAAAAAAATGCATCAGCAATCTCAACCGAAATCTATCATCCGACAGCACGTCCTCGGAACCGTTTTCAACAGGCGTAACGGCAGAGATAGATACTATCGAAGATCGCGCGTCCCCGACCGATCAGCTACGTCGTAAACCGGAAGGTAACGGTAATAAACCTCTAGCGTCAGCGCCGCCATCGCCGTCGAATACGCTCGGCCGCCGTAGCCGGCCCACAGACCGTTGGGTTGCCAGCTGCCCTTGTTCGAACCTTCGGAGATTTGCGAATCCAACAGCGTGGCCTTCATCTGCTGGTTCCACTGGTCCCACTCGCGGCCACCGCTAAGATACATCGCCATCGTGCCGTAGTACCAGTAATACATATTCACTCGCCGATCATTAGGGGGATCATTGAGAATACGGTCAGTGGCTTCGCGTCGCAACGGACCATCAACGGGTTGCTTCAACAAATGTCGGCACACCAGCGCCTCAGCCGTCATCGTCGTGTTGGGGCCTTGGCCTGGACGGTATGCCGCGATGCCTTTGCGGGGACTGATACAGCAACTGTCCAAGAACTTCACCATCAGTCTGGACGTCGATTTGGGAACGTCGATGCCGGCCAGTTCCGCGCTGTGCAACGCCAACACCTGCCAACCGAACTGGCTCATGTCCCCATCGTCGCCGGGTTGATAACGCCAGCCACCGTTTCTGGAATCCTGAGCATCGACCGAATAGTTTACCCCGCGCTGGACGGCGACCGCCAACCTGCGATCCCCCGTCATCGCGTACGCTTCGCTGATCGCCAGCAGCGCCATACTGTGGCAGTACATCCGCGCGAACAGTTTGGCGCGCCCGGCAAGATTCCCATCACTGGTTTGGCTGCTGACCAGGTACTCCAATCCGTTTTGCACAACGTCTTGGTAGGGTCCTTCTAAATGCGAATACCCGTTGGCCAAAAACGCGAGCACAGCCAAAGACGTGATGCCAGTGTCGGCGTTGGTGCCGGCACCTTCGCGATCGTGCCCGTAGACTTTGTCCGATCGACCGCCTTCAAGCAACCGTGGATTCCAACGACCATCTTTGGATTGATTCTTCGCCAACCACGCCAACGCCAATTCCACCGCTTCTTCGGTTTCCCGCGAACCACCGCGTTGCTTCGCGATCTCGGTCCGGTTAGGCGCATTGCGCAGCGAATAAATCTCCGGCAGTGGTTGCCCATCGGATAACCGGCGAGGCGTCACATAATCCGCCGACACGTTCCGCAAAGGCGAACGGGGCGTAAAATCGGGTTCAAATGTGTCGGACGCGTCTTGATCGGCAACCGAAACTTGACCTTTGATCGAGGCGGGTATCGCTGGTGTTTTAAAAGAGTCAAATTCCGGTTTCTCAAAACTGCCCGGTGATTTTGGCTGCATTTGAAATTCGCCTGAGTCAATTGCGACGATATCGGCTCGGTCGATCGTATTGGCTTCAGCGGTGAAAGGCTTCAGATTCAGCGGCGGCACTGACGGCGGAACAAAATTGCCTCGACGAGTGACTTCGATCTCTTCGGGTTGGATGTCGCGTGCCCTCATCGGTGGTGAAGGTTTGAAATCACCTTGGGTCGCATCTTGCAGCTGCTCGACCAGCGAATCTATTGACTCAAAATCTCCCGTCAACACCGGAGCAGCTGCTTCGGCTTTCTCAATACTTTCGTGATTCGGTTGCAGCTGCGAGTCCTGAGGTTGCAATTCGGTTTGAGTGACTTTAAGCTCAGATTCGATCTCCGGACGTGGCAGTGGCACATCATCAGGGGCGGGACTTTGTGCTGAAAACTGATCCCAGTCATCGGTCTTGCCCGCGCTGTCGTCGGGCTGCATTTCGATCACGTCTGAGCCCGTTTCCTCCTGGTAGTTGATCCGCATCGGTTCCGATTCGATCGCGACTTCAATTTGCTGTGGCGCGATCAAATGCGTCCCCCATGCGTAGACAATCAGGAGAATGTGAGCGATGACCGACAGGATCACACATTTATAGACGGGCTTGGAATGTCCCCAGCGCGTCACCGCCAACACCAACAGGCCCACTGCCAAAAACCCCGACCCGATCAACAGTACAAGCTGCAGGTTGGTGTTGGTCAAGCAGGACTGGAGATATTCCAGCGCCGTTTGAGTTGTTTGAAGTAATGGGGACATGAATATTCTGAGTAGATCCCGATTCCTGCCGGACGCACTAATACTGTCAATACATCCGTCAAGACCGGTCCTGAGCTGATTCCTCTGAGCTGATTCCTTTAGCGGTGAATGGATTCGCTGCTGACGGCGATGTTGAGATCGCGAATCTTGACGCGCTCGCACGTCGCAATGACTTGAGCCACCTTGTCAAATTGGCTTTCGCGATCACCCCGCACGACCACGCCGATTTTTTGATATTGCTCACGCGCAGTTGCAAGTTCGTTTTCAAGCTCCGGCAGGGTGACTTGTTTCTGATCGAGTGTAATATTCCCGTCACTGTAAACGTTGATAACGCGTTTGCCGGGCGAATGAGTAAGTGCTTGGGCTGATTGGACCTGAGGCACACGCAGAGAAATATCGCGTTCGGTTTGGTTCATGTCACTGAAACGCGACCCGACCATGAAGAAGATGATTAACAGAAACACAATATCGATCATGGGCGTGAGGTTGATCGAGGTTTCTTCGTCGCGGTGCGTTTTCAGTGGCATCTTGTAAACACGCTGATTGAGTTAGGAAAGGCTAAGGTAGCTACGCTCGCAAGAGCGTGGAGGCGCGAGGAACTTCACACTTTCCACCGCTTGGCAGCGGCAGCTACATGCATATCTACGCGGCTTTCTTCGTTGTTTTGGTCGACCTAGTGGTGGTCTTTGTTGTTCGTTTGTTGGACAGCGCTTCGGCGGAGATCAGATTGACAACCTTCATTCCCAACCGATCAATTTCCATCACATGTTTGTCGGCGCGGCTGCTGAAAAACAGGTAAGCAATCAACGCTGGGATCGCGACTGTCATTCCGGCGGCCGTCGTTAGTAGTGCTTGGCTGATTCCGGTTGCGATGACGGATTTGGGATCTCCCATCGTGGCGTCCACCGTTGCGATCGCATCAAAAGCGTGAATCATTCCCAACACCGTGCCCAACATCCCCAACAGAGGACAGACCGTAGCAACGCCGTTGATCAGCCGAAGGTAGCTTCGTAAACGTGTCGATGTTCGTTCGCCCTCATCGAGCACCGCTTGTTCGACTTCGACCGAAGACCGGCCCCATTTTTGGATGCCGGCAGCGAAAACGTGAGCGATGGGACTGTTGTTTGTCTCGCACAGAGATAAGGCGGATGAACGATCGAGATCGCCGTTTTCCAATTGGTCCAAAAATCGAGTCGAAAACGGACCGGGAATGATGCGAGCCTTTCTCAAGCTGATCATTCTTTCGAAGATGAACACGACCAAGACGAACGAACAGATGCCGATCGGGATCATCAGCACGCCACCACTTCTGAGCACGTCGAACAAACGCTTGGACGCCGAAGCCGCCCCCGCAACGGCAGACCGTCCCGATGGATCAACGAATTGACCATCATTTGCTACGCTGGTGTTGACGCCCTGCCCCGATATCGTGGAGTTGTTTGCTGACGCGGTCCGCGCAGGAACTTCGAAACCAGTCACCGGTTCGGAGGTTGGCACGTTTGAGAAGTTTTGTGCGTTACAGCTAGAAGACCCCGCAAAGGCGAAGATGGCGATGAGCGCGCACACGGCCAGTTTCAACGTAGCGCCGATGAATGCAGTTGATTGCTGTGGATTGTTCATCTGATCATTCCTCAAGGACTCATTACTTTTTGCCGCGTAGGGCCGGTTCCCACCGGCCTTTTTCGGGTAAAGGTGGGGCGCGGCTGGTAGGAACCGGCCCTACAACCCCTAACGTCGTTTTTCTTCAGCCGGCTTTTCCGCTAATCGTGTTACCAGCTGCAAACGTTCCTTTGCACTTTCGGCCAGTTTCGATTTAGGATACTTATCCAGAATTTGGGTGTACAACTTCACCGCGTGCTTCCAATTGCCTAAATGCTCTTGGCACTTGCCCGCCTGCAGAATCGCGGCGCTACGCCACTTAGGATGGTCGTAAAGCGAATCAACCCGGTAATAGGCATCAATTGCCTCTTCAAATTTTTCTTTGTGGAAGTACATTTCGCCGATTCGCCATTGTGCGATCGCGGCTGTCTCAGAATCCTTGCCGTTCTCTGATTCAATGACTTCGGTGTACAATTTCTCCGCATCGTCAAACAACCCGCGTGCCTCTTTACTTCTGGCGGATACGAAAACGAATTCATAGTCGTTCGTAAAATCACCGAATTGATGCAGCGCGTCATTGGCGACCACGCCTGCGTCATCCCATCGCTCAAGCTTGCCCAAACATTGGGCCATCCGCAGACGGACCCAAGGTTGAAGCTTTCGTTCGATCGCACTCAGATCCGTGATCGACGCAAACCGTTGGCTCGCTTCGTTAAACATCTGTTGCTGATAAAGAGATTCTGCCAACCAATATTTCGCTCGCATCGTCAAATCCGAATCGCCAACGTCGATCACTTGCCGCATCAACGCCGAAACCTTCTCCCACTGACGCGCCGACGCCGCGCTCTGGGCCTTCATGTAGCGGGCTCGTGCAAGCACCTCTTTAGGCACGCTTGCCTCATCGTCCGCCTGGGCAATAATTTTCGTGATCAGCGTTTCCGCTTGTGGTTCTTTGCCATCGCGGATGTGTTGTTGAGCGACTCGGTACGCGGCGTCGGACCAATACTTGCTGTTTGGATGTTGGTCGATCAAGCGTTGGAATCGTACGATGCCCTGTTTTGTTTCGCCCTGATCGTGCAGCACCCAGCCCAACATATACAATGCTTCGTCCGCCGATGGTTTTTCACCTTTACTTTGTAAGTAGTCTCTGAGGAGCAACTGAGCCGCCGCCAGATCCTGCTTACCACCGGACTTATGTAATAAATTTGCGCAGTGCAGTCGCGCTACATTCGCAATCGGCAGCGCATCGAAACGGTCGATGACCAGCGCGTAAGCTTGTTTGGCACCGGCGATGTTTTGCTTGTCTTCGAAGAACTTCGCACGGGCCATGGTTGCCTTAGCAGCAAACGCACTGTCGGGATACTCGGCAATTAGGCGTTCAAAAACCAGAGTCGCCGCATCGTCATCCGACGCCATGTGAACCCAAGCCAATCCGGACAGACCGCGCGAAATTACCGGTTGTTCGTTGCCGGGTAGAGCCATGAATCCGTAGTACTCACCCGCGAGCTCCTTCTGCCCGGCGTCGTAAGCCTGTTCGGCCAGATACTGTGTTGTTTTGGTGACCAGTTTGTGATCACCGCTTGTCTTCATAATCTCGAAAGCCTGACGCGCGTCTTCCCACTGTTTGAGTTCGGAGAAACAAATTGTCATCTCGCACGCCGCGCGAACAAAATCGGGTGAATCAGAAGAGTCGTCTTGATCACTTTGATGATGCGTCAAGAAGTTGTGATAACGAGGAGCGGCCTGTGAGTATTGCTGGCTGCCGAAATAGGCCGTCGCAAACGCGAGGTCGATCAGCGTGGCTAGTTCTGAGTTTTCATTGTAAGCTTCGGCGAGCTTCAGTTCCTTCATCGCTTCGTCGTATTGCTTCATGCCAAGGTAGCCAAGGCTTTGAAGGTACAACCATCTGGAGCGCTGTTCTCGCACCGCGTCTGTAATCTTTTCAGATTGAATCCGGTTAGCACTTTCTTTCAGGAGACTTTGGTAGGTCACAACGGTGTTGTCAAAATCACTGATCGCATAGTACGATCGTCCGGCCATTTCTGCGACCTCCGCCGTATACTGACTGCCGGCACAGTTCGTTTGAAACTCCTTTGCCAGCTCAATCACACGCGTGTCGTCGCCGGCCTTCTGGGTTAACTTCAACTCCAGCAACAGAGCTTCATCTACCAAGTGATTTTCTGGGTATTCTTCCCTTAGCTGTCTCAACCAGCGCTTTGCTGTTTCGATGTCATCGACTTTCGTGGCTGCCACCGCGCCGTCGAATAACATGACGCTTCCAACGGCTGCTGGTAGGTCGCCGGTAGACAACGATTCGACCAGCGCGACTGCTGCGGCGTGGTCTTCGGTTGCCATCTCGGTTCGCGCCAACCAATATCCCGACTCCGCTTTCGCGCTACCGCTGCTGTTGGTGACAGCGGACCGAAGATGTGACCGCGCCGCTTCAAAATCACCTTGCTTAAATTTGATGATGCCCAACTGCTTGTTGGCCTCTGCGGTGAACTCGGAATCTGGCCCGGACACTAAGAAAGAAAATAGTCTCTGCGCGTCTTCCATGGCGCCTTGAGACTGCAACGACTTCGCGAGCCCAAGTCGATTTTGATTGGAAAATTCGCTCTGGGGATAATACTTCAACGCCGTTTCAAACGTCGCTTGAGCGAGTTGGGGTTCGTTGCGCGTCAAACGAAGTTCGCCCAGGTACGGTAACGCAAATTCGATCAATTC
>CALDEW010000093.1 GCA_937942355.1 uncultured Pirellulaceae bacterium
TGGCCGCTTTCAAGCCAAGCACAGCATCAAATCTGCTTGGACCAGTGCAGCGTTACGTCTTAGTTTCAAGGTAGCGGATGAGGCCACGAATCCTGCGGCTGCATTAAACGATGCATTATTAAGGGTGAATCAAAAGGTAGAGGAGAGGCAGGACTCGTTGCCTCATCCACTACTTCCAACCCCAAATCTAAGGCGGAACATGGAACATCACCATGCAAGAGGCTTATCCAGCAGCATTGCCATACTGGCGGGCTCAAGTAGATGGCTCGGAATCGCTCGACTCACCGTTGTCGTCAAGATCCTCTGGAGCTTCCTCAGTTTCCTCCCAAGGATTAACCCACGTTTCGCACTGATCAAGATACTCTTGGTAAACCGGAAACTCCTCTGCTTGTTCGGCCAGCCAAGCCTGCGTTTGGTCCACCAGTTCGATCTCGCGCTCCAGCGTGATGTCGCCCATCAAAACGGCCGTTCGCAAGAAGACAAAATAGGTATCTAAGACATCACAACGACAGTAATCATTGATCTCTTGCATTTTGCCTTCGTTGTAAAGGCTTTGCACCATGTGCCCGGCGACGCCCATTTTGCCGGGTCGACCGACGATATTGGCGCAGAGGTTCAGCCCACCATTGAGCCGCGTCGCACCAAAGTTCGTAATGACATCCTGAAGATCGAGATGCGAACCTTGGTTATAGCGCCCGCGCTTTTGTTCCCAACTCTTGGCGTAGATATTGAACCATTGCGGGATCGCGATTCCGAATCGAAACGCGGCCAATTCCATCAACGGGATATCAAAGGTCCGTCCGTTGAAAGTCACCAGCGTCGGCATTTTGTAGGCTTTCCAGCCGTCCCAAAATAATTTGGTCAACACGTGCGGCCGATATTCAGGAGCGTCGAGCGTGACGATGTCGAGGATTTCAAAATCGGAGTTGATTTTGATAACCGCGATCGAAACCGGCAGGTGAAAAGTATAGGGAATAAATTCCGAACCGAACTGCTCCATGCGTTCTGCGGCGTATGTCTCGATCGCCTTCTCTGGAGTCAGGTCTTCGCCCGGGTAACGCACCTTAGAAATAAGATCGCCATCGGCAACGCTTTCGATATCAAAAATAAAATATCGCACAGACGAATTGGCCATAGCTGGTTCACCGATTTTTTTGGAGAATTACTTCAGTCGTTATCTTACACGACAGACCGTCCATTGGTCCAGCAACCACAAGCCGCATATTCACTTGCGATCACAAGAGTTACTTTAATGCAACAATACAAACGTGACTTCATTGACTTCATGATGGAAGTTGGAGTGCTGACCTTTGGTGACTTCACCACCAAAAGCGGTCGCAAAACGCCTTACTTCGTTAACACAGGTCTCTACCGCACCGGCAGCCAACTCCAAAGGCTTGGACATTTCTACGCCAACGCGATCGCGGCGGAATTAGGAACCGAATTTGATGTGATCTTCGGTCCGGCTTACAAAGGGATCCCCCTAGTGGCGACCACGTCCGCAGCGCTTTGCAATCAAGGTCACGACGTGGCGTTCTGTTTCAATCGCAAAGAAGCCAAAGACCACGGCGAAGGCGGTTTATTGGTGGGGCATAAACTGACCGACGGCCAGCGCGTTCTGATCATCGAAGATGTCACCACCGCGGGAACGTCCATCCGAGAAACGGTGCCGGTTCTGAAATCGGCGGCCAATATTGAATTGGCCGGTTTGGTCGTCTCAGTAGATCGCGCCGAAAGAGGCCCCGCCGGCGACGGCACCGCGATGCAAGAAGTCGGCAAGGAATTCAATATGCCGACTTTCGCCATCGTCACCGTGCACGAGATCATGGAGCATGTCGATCTGTCGGCCGAGGATCGGCAACGTATGGAGGCCTACCTGGCCAAATACGGTGCCGATTCGACAAACTAAAAGTCTTTGGTGGCCGATGGTCGCACTACTTGGATGCCTGCTGTTTGCGTAGATTTCGTGTCGCCAGTACCAAGCCTACCGTAGTGAACAACACAAATGGGATCTTATCATCTAACCACTGACGATAGATGTGACGGGTTCCAATCGTGGTCACCAAGACGTACTGATCCCCTAGCGGTTTGTAGTTTGGCATCGTGTTATCGTAGAACGCCTGTGAGCGATCATAAACCTGGGTCCCATTGCTTAACTTGACTTTATTGAGCTTTTTGTCGCCCAGTAGCGTGTAGTCCTGCTCTGAAATGATCTCGATGTTGTAACTGCTTGGTGGCAGTAGGCGGTATTGTGCCTCGTAGTGGACAAAACGCACGAAGATCCAGCTGACTATGAGGTGCATAAACAACATCACAAATATTCCCCAAATCATCAGTGGCAGATTGGAAAGGTTTTCGCGCAGTTGGGAAAGTTTAGTTTTCATTGAAAGACTCCCTTAGTAAGAGGTTTGACTCCGAAGCCAATTCGATTGTCTGATCGGAATACACAAATTGGTTTCGGCCATCAGGCAACTGCAACACGGCTGCCACTTGACGGTCGGCCGGCGGTCGTTGAGCAATCACTTTGACAATATTTACCGCCACCACGACTGACGCCGCGAACGCAAACGCCATCGCCCAATTCGGAGATTGAGTTGGCCGTTGGTTGTGCTTGTCGGAATCCGTCGTCTCAATGGCCAGCGCGTTGGCGCGGCAACGGTCAACAAGTGCATCGGAAATGGGTGCTTGCCGCAGTCGTTCGGTGACGCCGGCCAACACGTCGTCAAGTTCTGGAATGTTCTGATCGGGTTGGTTCACAATCAGTCCTCCTTTGTTGTGTGGGGTTTTTGCAACGCAGCTCTTAATCGCTTCGTTGCTTTATGCAGTGCCATGCTGACTGCGTTTTCACTGATCTCAAGAGTCGTCGCGAGTTCACCGCGCGACAGCCCTTCGAAATAAGCAAACGTAAACACGTCGGCTTGGCGGTCAGGCAGTTTGGTCAGTGCGCCACGCAGCAGGTTCTCTTGGGCGCTGGTGTCGCAGGCTTTATCTGTTGTGTCGGTGTTGGACGGCACTTGATTGAGTTGGTCGCTGGACGCGGTTTCTTTACTGCGTGCTTTGCGGCGCAAGTGGTCGATTGCGCGGCGCTGTGACATGCGGCGAAGTAGCCCCGGCCAGTTTTCAACGTCAGTTCTCTGTGCCAACGAATACGCTTCGACAAACACTTCTTGAACGACGTCTTCGGCATCGTGGTCATTGCCAACGATTCGCCATACGCTCGGCACCAGCCAGTGGATGTGAGCGTCGACGATTTGTTGCCAGTGATTCACTGTGGTTGTTTCAAAAGTGAGTGGAATTCATTTGCCTTCAATCTAATGTCGATGGAGCCGCGGTACAGATTTCCAATAAACTTGGCCTTTTTGAAAAATAGCCATTTCCAAGGCGTTTTATGAGATTCGCCGCCCCATCTTTGGGCAACAACAAGAGAAAACGGGGGCGATACCGCAATGGCACGTACTTCGAGTCCGGAGGACTCCGTTGGTGAGCGGCGAGGCACTAGCCGCTGGTTCGGTGAGTCACACTTTCCCGATGTTTCTTCTCTTGGTTTAGCAACCTGCGGCTCGCGCCTTGCGGCTCACATCTGCGAAGAAAGGGCCATTGGGAGATGCTTTGGGTAGTGTGTCACCCTAATTTTCGCTAATCGCGTTGGCCGCTTATGCCTTCGCAGCCCTGGCCTTCTTCTTGCGATCGGTTTCTTTGAGCAACTGCTTCCGCATTCTCAACTGCGTTGGCGTCACTTCGACCAATTCGTCGTCTTCGATGTATTCCAGCGCTGCTTCTAAACTGAACAGCCGCGCCGGTTTGAGGATGATGTTCTCGTCGCTGCCCGAGGCACGCATGTTCGTCAGCTGCTTTTCCTTGGTCGGGTTGACCGGCAGGTCATTCGAACGCACGTGTTCGCCGACGATCATGCCTTCGTAGACTTCATCGCCGGGAGAGACAAACATGTCTGCGCGCTGTTGGAGCGTCACCAGCGCAAATCCGTTCGCCTTACCCGACAACATGGAAACCATCATGCCATTGGGACGGGCAGGGATGTCGCCTTCGCTGACGCGGAACTCTAAAAAGCGATGATTGATGATCGCCGTGCCCGCGGTCGCGTTCAACAAACGCGTTCTCAATCCGATCAAACCGCGCGAAGGAACGATAAACCGAGCCAGCGAGAATTCGCCGCGCGTGTCCATTTCCAACAATTCGCCTCGCCGGTTGCCAACCAGTTCCATTACGCTGCCAAATTTGTCGGTAGGCACTTCGACGACCAGTGTTTCGAAAGGTTCTTTGATGACGCCATCTTCTTTGATCATCACGACCCGTGGTTTACCCACGGACAGCTCAAAACCTTCGCGGCGCATCGTTTCGATCAGCACAGCCAGGTGCAAAATGCCGCGTCCGGCGACCGCGAATGAATCACCGCTTTCCATCGGAGTGACCCGCAGGGCGACGTTGCGATCGAGTTCCTTCATCAGCCGTTCCCGCAGTTGGCGGCTGGTCACGTATTTTCCTTCGCGTCCGGCCAACGGAGAACTATTGATCGTGAACACCATCTCCAGAGTCGGTTCGTCGACCGAGATGCGCGGCAGAGGCTCAGTGTCGTCGATGTGGCAGATCGTGTCGCCGATTTCGATTTTTTCGATGCCCGTCAATGCGACGACTTCGCCGGCTTCGGCCCGTTCGACTTCGACGCGGCCAAGTTTATCAAACACGTTGACGGCGGCAATTTTTGATTTGGTGACAACGCCACCGTCTTTGATCACGTTGACGGTTTGGCCTTTCTTGATGACGCCACTCAAAATACGCCCCACCGCGATGCGTCCAACGAACTCGGACCAGTCCATCGTCGTGGTCAGCATTTTAAATTCACCGGCGGCAATCTCTGGTGCTGGTACATGCTCCAACACCAAATCCAACAACGGGTCCATGTTGCCTTCAAACACTTCGGGATCCTCGGTGGCAAATCCTTCTTTGGCCGATGCGTAGATAAAGTGGAAGTTGTCCAGGTAGTGTTCGCCACCCATCTCCACGATCAACTCCATCGCCTCATCAACGACTTCGGCGGTCCGGGCGTCAGGTCGGTCTACTTTATTGACCACGACAATCGGCTGGAGCCCTGCCTCAAGCGCTTTGCCCAGCACGAAACGCGTCTGCGGCATCGGGCCTTCTGCGGCGTCGACCAGCAACAGCGCGCCATCGGCCATCTGTAGCACGCGCTCCACTTCGCCACCGAAATCAGCGTGACCGGGCGTGTCGATGATGTTGATCTTCACCCCTTTAAATGGCAGCGAGATGTTCTTGGCCAAAATGGTGATGCCGCGCTCTTTTTCAAGGTCCCCCGAATCGAGGATTCGTTCGCCTTCCAGCTGAGCGTCGCGGAATTGACCGCTTTGCCGTAGCAAACAGTCCACTAGGGTTGTTTTGCCATGATCGACGTGGGCAATGATGACGATGTTGCGGATGTCTTTGCGAGTGGTCATGGGTGAAGCCGAGAAAGGTTTTGAGTAAGGTGGCAAAGGAACCGCGAAAAAACGCGTCGAAGAATCAAAGGCAGCTTCTGCTGCGATGATTTCCCTAATAAAATGGCCAAATCATAGTCGGTAGGGGTATAATTCGAAAGGTTGAAAGCCCGACGCCCCAGCCGCCGACTTTGGATACTTTGATTTACAACCCGTTATTTAGGATCAGCCCCATTACCATGAATTCAACGTCTTCAATTTCGACTTTGGTGGTCGCTGTCCTGAAGATCGCAACAACATTTGGGCTATTAATTGCCATCACTTCGGGGTGCAGCTGGGACGAGCGACCCGTTAGAAAATCTGCGGGTGCTTCGGCGACCGGTAGCAATAGCGCCAATGGTGGAGCCATCGGAACGCAATCGGCGTCCAACTCCAGCACGCAGAATATTCGGAATCCCAACATTCCTGAGGGCACACCTTCCTTTCGGTTTGCGAACAAGGACTACGTACTGGTCAGCAGCAGCGACATCGTCAATCAGTACATTCCCTTTGGGGAAACGTTACAGAATTGGAAATCCATGTTCGCGCTGCGAAAGTTCCCGAACATGAAAACTCCCGGTGAAGCGGTCAGCAACGTCACTGAAAAGTTAAAGGTGGATCATCCTGAAACGAGATTCAAAGTTACGCGTGACCCCAAGACCGGCGATCATGGAGTGGACTTTGTGATCTGGAGCCAAGACAAACAAGAGACGGAATTCGACGTCCATATTTATCAACAACGTAATGGGGGAGTTATTGGGAAAATGTTCTTCATGAAGGGTTACGGTGAAGATGGGCATATCGCACTCATAAAAAAAGTCGCCGATGAAAAAGAGAGTCTGACCAAAGCCGTTTTTGGTTTTAACTTTCCGACTTTCATTGAGCCCTAGAATGAAATAGAGGTACGAAGCGTAAGCGCGTGTTCTAATTGCCCCAGTGCAGTTTTCCAACTAAGAATTAGGGTTTCGGTAGTGGATGAGGCCACGAGTCCTGTCCCTCCTTTACCCTTTGATTCAGCCTTTAATG
>CALDEW010000094.1 GCA_937942355.1 uncultured Pirellulaceae bacterium
GATCACTTTTGAACCCAAGGTTAAATTTTACAATTCTACTTTCACTAACAAAAACTGACGACAAACCAAAAAAGAGATTTTTTCGTTTGTAAATTTTACGGACAATTTGTGGTAAAACCTAAGGTAGGAACCGGCCCTACAGCAACCAAAACCAAAAAAAAGAAACGAACATGGAAAACACAATCTTCCTCGACAAAGACGCCGATCTTGGCGTGCTTAAAAATAAGAAAGTTGCCATCATCGGCTACGGTATCCAAGGCCGTCCCCAAGCCCTATGCATGCGAGACAGCGGGCTTGATCTGGTGATCGGCATCGGCTCCAGTACCCGCCCATCATGGGCGGCCGCTGTTGAAGATGGCTTTGAACCGATGTCCATCGCCGATGCGACGGCGGCAGCAGATTTGACTTACATCTTATTGGCTGACCCTCCGCAACCAGAAATTTATTACCAGTCGATTCACGACAACCTAAAACCAAACAGCACGCTCGCCTTCTGCCATGGATTCAACGTCCTCTACGGCGCGATTAAGCCACCGGAGAATGTGAACGTCGTACTATTTGTTCCCAACGGCCCCGGCCACACCGTCAGGCAGAAGTTCCTTGATGGATCAGGCATCTACGGAGCGATCTCGGTCGAACAAGACGTCACCGGCAACGCGCTCGACATGGTGCTGGCGTTGGCAAAATCTGTGGGCAGCCTGCGGGTGGGCTCTGTGGGCGTCACGTTTCAACAGGAAACTGAAGGCGATAATTTCGAAGAACAAGTCCTCTACGGCGGCGTGATCCACTTGATGAAGGCCACGTTCGACACGATGGTTGCCGGCGGATACCCGCCGCATTTCGCTTACGCCAAAGCCATTCGATCACTCAGAACGGTCGTCGATGTCATGGACGATATCGGCATCGAAGAATACATCTCGCGGCGCAGCAGCCGGACGTGCGAGTTCGCGGTACGCACCAGCGGCCCGCGCGTGGTTAACTACGACGAAGTGCAAAACATTTTCGACGAAACCGAACGTGGTGAATTCGCGGCCAACTGGATGCACGAATGGGCACTCGGCATGCCGCGCTTGCACCGCATGAGACGTACGGGAGCCAATTCTCAAATGGAGAAGACGGGCATCGAGTGGCGAGAGAAATTTGGGCAAGGGTAGATCGCATGAATGAGATTGTCCCTAAAGCAGATTACCGGCAGTGGATCACTTCGATCAAAACCCGCGTCCAAACCGCGCGGATAAAAGCTGCTGTCGCCGTCAATCGTGAACTGTTGGAGTTGTACTGGTTTCTTGGCGAGCAGATTCTGGAGAAGCAAGCGTCTGCGAGATGGGGCGACGGATTTCTGAAGCAGATGAGCAAAGATTTACTTGCGGAATTCCCTGATTTAAAGGGGTTTTCGCATCGCAACCTAAAATCCATTCGGCAATGGCACTTGTTCTGGACGGACGATTCAGCAATTGGGAAACAAGCTGTTTCCCAATTGCCAGCCAACCCGTCACAGCTGGTGTCGCAGATTCCTTGGGGGCACAATATTCTGCTGATTCAGAAGCTCAAAGATCCGGCTGATGCTTTCTTCTACGTTCAGAAAACAATCGAGAATAACTGGTCACGGTCAGTACTGACCCATCACATCGAATCACAGCTTCACCTTCGTGAAGGCAAAGCGATCACCAATTTTCAAACCACGCTTCCTGAGCCAGAAAGCGATTTGGCTCAACAACTACTTCGTGACCCGTACAACTTTGACTTTCTGACACTGACGCAGCGTCACAATGAACGCGAGCTGGAAAACGGATTGGTCGATCACCTCACGAAGTTCCTCTTGGAACTTGGAGCCGGCTTTGCCTTTGTGGGTCGGCAATACAATATCGAAGTCGATGGCGACGAATACAGTATCGACCTGCTGTTCTATCACCTGAAACTGCACTGCTACGTGGTTATCGAACTGAAGGTCGACAAGTTCAAGCCAGAATACGCAGGCAAACTCAATTTCTACGTGTCCGCCGTCGATGCACAAGTCCGAGCCGATCCAGATGCACCCACCATTGGCATCTTGATATGTAAATCGAAGAGCGATATCAAAGTCGAGTACTCGCTCCGTGACTTGAAGAAGCCGATCGGTGTCAGCGAATATCAGATCACAGAGAATCTTCCCGATGAACTTCTCTCTTCACTTCCAACGATCGAACAGATCGAGGCCGAATTAGGAGACGCCGGCTGAAGCAATGCTACAGTAAGTACTATTGGGCTATCGCCTGAACAGCTGATTCTCTCGTCCTTTTTTAAAACGCAGTTTTGCCTTGCCATGCTAAATTTCTCTGAAACGAAAGCCCTCACCCGTCAACATTGCGATAACCTAGTCGACTTTACTCGCCGCATCGTCGCCACGCCCAGTCTCTCAGGAGAAGAAGGGGACGTTGCAGCAATCATTGTTGCCGAAATGAAACAATTGGCTTTTGACGATGTGTGGACGGACGCCGTTGGTAACATCGTCGGCAAAATCAACGGCGGCAGCGGTCGGTCGGTGATGCTCAACGGCCACATGGACGTTGTCGATCCCGGTCCGAGTGACGGTTGGCCGCACCCCGCCTACAGCGGCGAAATCGTGGATGGCCATTTGTGGGGACGCGGGTCGGTGGATATGAAAGGCCCTGTCGCGGCGATGATTTATGGTGCGGCATGCTTTAAGAAACTCGGGCTTCAACCCGCCGGCGACATTTTCATGACCGTCGCGGTTTCGGAGGAGATCGGTGGACTGGGCAGCCAGTTTTTGATGCGCGATTTTTCAGCCGATTGCGCGATCGTGGGAGAACCCAGCAACAACCAACTGCGGATTGGGCATCGAGGCCGTATCGAATTGCAGGTTAAGTTCAAAGGTCGTTCGGCGCACGCTAGCGCGCCCCACCTTGGCACTAACCCCCATTTCGCGGCGTCTAAATTTTTGCAGAAGCTGGACCAGTTGCCGTTGGCCAAAGATGCGATCCTTGGCCCCGCAACGATCGCTCCGACGCTGTACGAGACCGATCAAGTCAGCAGCAACGTCATCCCTAGCGAGGCAATTGTATTTTTGGACTGGCGCAACGTGCCGTCCGAAACGCCCGAACATGCGATCGCCGAATTGGAAAAACTGGCAG
>CALDEW010000095.1 GCA_937942355.1 uncultured Pirellulaceae bacterium
AGAGCAACGGATCAGCAGTCTTAGTTGTTAAGGACGAGCGAGACAATGTAGTCAGCACGAGGAAAAATGTGGGAAGGGTTCCAAGATTACAGTTCTTGGAATAGCGTCGGCTAGAGTTAGCCGCAGAAAGGTAGGTTCTGCGCCAGACACAGAAGTAGAATACTGTTAAATCTGAAGAGATTTTTTGCAATAGTTGGCTCGGTTACCCCACCCTTAAGGGGCAACGATCGGTATAACCGCGCCAATCGGCAATTCGCTTAGAGAGCGATCCAAGCGAAAGTGACGGCGGTCAGAACTGAAATTCGCAACGAGAATTCTCGCAAAAGGTTGGGGTAGGGCTGGTGGGCACCTTCAGCACTTGGGCCAGACTAGTTCCCAATGCCGATCAGCACAGGATCGTGGTCGGAGCTGCGGAAAGGATCGGCTTGGTAAAGCACTTTGGGGTTATATTCTTCGTTATAATCAAGAAATCGGGGTTCGTCGGAATTGATGTGCCACGTTGCAACTCCGGTGACATCGGCCGCCAGCGATTCGGTCGCCATTGCGTGGTCCATACTACCGCTTTGCCCTCTGAAAACGAACGAGTAGTCTCGCGGTTTTTGACCAAGTTGGCTTTGCTTTTCAATTTGTTCGCGCAGATCCACCAGTCCTCTTTCGCGCATTGCATCGATTGGGTCTTCTTGGTTATAAGCGTTGAGATCGCCAATCACAAGAATTCGCGTTTGTTGATCTGATTCCTTTTGTTTGTCAATGTAATTGCAAATCGCCAAGGACTGAGCACGTCGCGTCGCGTTGTAAGCGGCCTGACCATCGCCCTTGTTTTTGTTCGCCGCATCGGCCCTGCTGGCACCGCCTTTGGATTTAAAGTGGTTGACGATCACGGTAAATGGTTTGCCGTCAGATTTTGACTGGAAGCTATGAACCACGGGCGCACGTGCGTTGGAAAATGCTTCATCGTGGATCGTCGAAACGGAGCCCACCGGCGTAACGCGATCGGATCGGTAGATAATAGCGACGCGAATGGCATCGGCCCCTCCAGGTGCCGATCGAAACTGATCAGGAAGCCCGCACCCAAGGTAGACCTCTTTGCCAACTTCTTCGTTCAGCGCAGCGACCAGCCGATTCTCCGCGTCCAGATTGTTTTCGATCTCCATCAAACCGACCACATCGGCCTGCAAAGCGCTGATTGCAGAAACCAGTTTCGCCTCTTGTCGTTTCATTTCAGATTCAGTGTCGGCGCCGCGCGCTTTATTTCGGCCGTTATCAATCGTCGAAAAGTAATTCAACACGTTGAAGCTGGATACCGTGACAACTGCCTGTCCCACATCAGGACGCTCAGGACGCGGAGCGGGCGCGCATTGAAGCGGTACATCGGAAACGAGCAACAATTTGTTTTTTGACTTCACCAATTTTCCAGAAACACCGTTGATCACCGAACCGGCTCGCAACGTCGGGTATTTGCTGCCAAGTCCAGGAAAAAGCGGCGGTGGGAAAATGTTCTGTTCTGACAACCCGTCGTCAATAATAATCGTCGCTTTGTCGTTAAACTTTTGCGCTGCAACAACTTTCGCTACATTGCTACCGCCCTCAAAGGACGTTCCATCGGGATTGGCGTCGTTAGGATCGACACTACTGGTTGGGACGTAAAGTCGCTCGCGTGCCACGACGACTTGACCGCGGCGAGCCAGATCATAGGTATCCACAACCACCAAATTTCCCGTGACCGTGATGTCTTGGCCAAGCATAGAAGGCCAATCAACAGCGCTCAGGTCGCCGTCGATGACGCGCGGTTGAATCCCCTGATTTTGCGGATTGAAAGCAGTTGGGTTTATGTGGATTACGTTCTCTGTGGAAGCCTCGCCGTCGACGCTGGTTACTTCTGCCTGTGATCCGTAATGGACCAAGGCTACGACCGTGACGAAGACGATCAGGGCGGCAAGAATGTTCTTTATTGTGGAGATCATCTTCAGAGGGCTCTCAATGTTCGTACTCTAATTGGCGGACAACAGATTGTATCTGTAATTCGCTCTTTCCCAATGGGGCCAAGTGATAGCTACTGCGTTGCAGAAGTGGTTGATCCGTCAGACTTCAAATCGAAGTTGATCGTTTGAGAACCAGCGACGACAGTTGCCGTTAGTTGGCTATTACGATTATAGGTCGAGGGCAGCTCTGATGAATCGGTTGCCGGTTTTGGTGCTGGATCTTGGCCGTCTGTTGCGTCCCCGCCGGTCTGTTGGTCATCGTCTTCTTCGGAAAATTTGCCAAGCAGAATTCGAACGATCTTTTTCCCGGTTAGGACTCCCGGTTGTTCGGAATTGAACATCAACGTGTATTTGCCGCGGCTATTGGTCTTCCCGAATGAATACGATTCGTCTGGCGCTTCAAAAATTATATGTGCGTTTGCCAGCGGTTGATCATCCAAACGAATCGTTCCGGTGACTTCCGCCAATCCAAGGCTCGCGTAATCGGGGCGCTGTTGTTGACTGCAACCAGAGGCGAGGACAATTAAGCAGATGCCTGCCAACAGCAAACAGCTATGTTGTCGTTTTCGAGAATTCACCTGGCCCCTGCGGTTGAAAATAAAGCGAGTGGGTAAGGCAACGAGTTCTGCAGTTTCAATTATCGTCGCGCGTGGAATTCGCTGCTATCGTAGCCAACCCGAGAATTGAATTTTGTCTTCATCGGCGGAGAGAATGCCGCGCGGTAGGAGCTTCAATGAATGACTTCAACTTCGTTGCCGTTTCTTGAAAACGTGGCTCGGTAAGCCATCGTTTCGATATCGTCGGTGATGAAGTGCATTGACCCATCGCCGAGCACAACATTCATGCCGCCGTTGTGATAGCTGCCCAGAGAAATCTCGATCAGCGCGCCGTGCAACGAAGGATCAGATATTCGTGCATTCATTGGAACAATTCCCGACCCAACGACCTCTGAATAGTCGCCTCCGCCGGTACCGCCGCCGTTGGCGACGTCACCGCACTCGAAGCCATCAATGTTGGGTGATCCAATGAACCAATGATCCGAAGAGTTGCCGTCCTTTATAAATTTTGGGTCCGTTCGAGACTCAGCGATGAATACAGTGTTGGACAATCCATCAGCGACAGCGGCAAATTTAGTTTCACTGCAGCCCCAGAAAACACCGTTAGGATTGCCGTCGCGTGCTGAAACCGAATCGGCCAAGGTGGGTCCACTATCGCCCCGAACATTGGAACCAATGTTCGCTCGGTAATCTGCAGGAACTCGATCGGAAACCCCGTTGTGGTCGACGTGGTCAGCGATCGGAGACGTTGGGCAACGGGCGATGGGTACCAG
>CALDEW010000096.1 GCA_937942355.1 uncultured Pirellulaceae bacterium
AGCATAGGTTTGAAATGAATGGATTTACAATCGGAAAAGTCGCGAAAGCGTCTGGCGTGGGCGTCGAGACAATTCGCTTCTACGAAAGGAAGGGGTTGATCATTCAGCCCGTGGCAAAGGGCACTTACCGCATTTACCCACAAAGTGTTGTTGCAAGAATTCGCTTCATCAAACGAGCGAAGGAACTTGGTTTTACGCTATCGGAAATTAAAGACTTGCTGGCGTTGGCCGATTGCCCTGACAACGACCGTGCAGCCGTTAAGAACATTGCTTCGCAGAAAGCAGAAATGCTTCGCGACAAGATTTCCGAATTGAAAAAGGCAGAGGAGGCGCTGTCAGCACTTGTCGAAAATTGTTCTGGCGAGGGAACAGTCGAAGGGTGCCCAATTATCGAGGCACTGATCGACAATCAATTTGGTCGTGAAAACTAAATGAATACCGAAAATCAAACTACCGATCCCATTTGCGGCATGGCCGTCGATCCGCCGAATGTGTTGCCTTTACCCAAGATAGGTTTCGGCAAAAAGGAAGATGCACTTTCTCTCCGAAATCAATTCTCAGAAAGCAAGTAGCCGTCGATCAGTGCGGCTGATCGCCAGAAATCACGCACCGCCGTCAAGTTTTGTAGCGAGGCGTTGAGATAGGTTTGTTGAGCCGCTATTAAATCGAGGTAACCGATTTCGCCTTCTTTGAAAGCGGACGCGACCATTTCGTAGAATCGGGACGTCTCGGGGATGACTTCGTTTTGATACTTGGCGACTTGGATCCTTGCGTTCTCGTAGTCTCGCAATGCGACTGAGAAACGTCGTGAAAGATCGCGTTCGATACTTTCGATGTTTTTTGTCTTGGCCGAAATGTCGGCCCGGGCGGAAGCGATGTTCCCTTGATTGCGATCATTGATTCGCAATGGTACGCCGACTTGAAGAGCGACCAAATCGTCGCCGGTCACGTTGCCGTGCGTAAAGCCAGCTTGCACTTGAACGTTCCGCGTCGGCTCGGCCACTTGGCGGTTCCAGTTCCACTTGGCACGCTCCAGTTCCGCAGCCGCTTGGGCAAGTTCGGGGCTGCCGGCAAGGATTTCAGAGAATTGCCCCGCTGGATCGGGAGCATCGCTTTGCGGAAACACATCGCCAATCACATTGATGGAGCCAGCTACAACCCCGGACCTTTCTGCCATCGTTCAGGAGGTCGTCAATCAGAATGACTGGTCTGCCGGAAACTCGATGGCCTTCATTTTCTTCAATGATCCCATGGACTCATCAGAACGAATCGCTGTTTCATTTGACGGCAATCCCGCAGAAGCGGCTTTGTTGACGATTGATTTCACGCCATCAAACCAAACTGCATTGTTGGGGGATGTTAACATGGACGGTGCGGTCAACTTTCTAGACATATCACCGTTTATTGCTCTCCTGTCCACGGGAGAATTTAAAACCGAAGCTGATGTCAATGAAGACAGTTTTGTGAACTTTTTAGATATTTCGCCGTTCATCGCGATTTTGAGCGGCGCGTAACAGGTGGATTTAATCAATTGAAGAATTACAACATGCGGGATTTATTGGTGTTGTAGGTTGGTGAGCTAACCGCAATAGCTTTAAGGACGCCGAACATTTTTGCTGGTCTGCGTTTAGTTGATCGTGCGTGTCACGAAGATTCCCCAGTAACGTGCGGTCTACACGATGCTCTGGATTGAAGTACTCGCGATTGGCGTGGAAGAAATCGCCGGACTCAACGGATAGCAGTATCGCTGCTAGATCATCGCCGCCCCTATCCAGCGTCGTCACCAAACCGCTATTGGCGATTCGTCTAAGCGGGATTGGATTCGGCAGTTTTTCGCAAAACCACTGGCAAGCGGATTTATCGTAAGCTCGATGGCAAAGCCGAAGCAACGTTTATTGCAACAGCATGCAGGAAAGCCCTCGAGGGTCGAAGCCGATGGACATTATGATCGCCTGAGTGATGCGGCCAACAGGTCAGCTAGGCGAAAAAGATGGTCGATTCACTGTGCCTCTTGGCCCAGTGTAATTCCTGTTGGAATGGCCATGGCCACAGCTACTCCAACTTAAAATGCACTACGTGCGCTACTCCTTCGGCGTGGTAGGTTAGTGTTTTGGCGTCGCATGAAAGATCGACATGCGTCACTTTGCTCTTCTCGCGACTGGGGATGGTTTCGACCAGTTGTTTCGATTCTAAATCGACGACGCGGACGACACCCGCATTGTCTCCAACGGCGGCATAGCTGCCTGCGAAAGTCATCAAGAATGACCTCAGCAATATCTTCTCTCATCGAGTTTCAAAGTGGAATTCGAGGTGCAGCTTAGCTGCGAGATCTGCAAAGGCTTCCGGTTTTTCACCAACCGCTGACCGCCCAAATTTGCAGTCTATTTGCTTCTGTGATGAAATCCACTTCGCAAGTTTTATGCTCCTTGAATCACTCTCTTTTCGAGCAGAAGTCATACCCGCCGTTTCGACTGACTTGAGGAACCGACTTCCCAGTCGCGATCCAGCCTGTCAGCCGGAACCGGTGGCGTGCATCGGTTTTTCTGAAAGGTTATTTTGCTGAGAGAATTCTATGGCTACTTCAGCCGAAAATGAGCGCATCGTGCAATCACTGCGGCGCAAAGCGGAAACGATTTCGTTTCTCAACGAACTAATGGCGGGTTCGGGCTACTCTCTTGAGGATCCCGAAGTTCCGCCTTGGTTTGAGGTTGATAAGATCCACGAAATCAGTCGATCAACGTACACGTATCATGCGGAGTCCAACCACGTGAAATGGTCGGACGGCGTGAAG
>CALDEW010000097.1 GCA_937942355.1 uncultured Pirellulaceae bacterium
GAGGAGCTCTATGATTTAGTGAACGATGTGGGAGAAAAAAAGAACCTGATCCAACAGCATCCCGAAATTGCAGACCGTCTCAGGCAACTGGCTAACGAAGCCCGAAGAGATCTTGGAGACACGCTGACGAAGGCAAAAGGAGAAGGCCTACGTGCCGCTGGGAAGTTGGAGCCTGCGCTGGCCGATTAGCTGATTAGCCATACAAACAAGGGCAACTGATCCCATTGATGCGCAAGTATGCGATCAAGAAAGCTCGGTGGTGAACCACATGGTTGATGAAGAGGTTTCGGATCAGTTCTGATCGCGGCCTCGTGAAAAGTGGTTCACCTCCTTGCAATAGCGTCCATTCGACCGCCAGCTGTTGCTGCGTTGCGGCGGCAAGTAATGTTCGCGCTGCCGCGCGATTCTCATCGAACAGGCTGAGGATTTCTTCGGTTCGATCCATGACTGGAGTTTCATGCTTTGGCCCGTCGACCGGAGCAATGTCGAATGAGGTTTCGTTTAATGTGACTTCCACCCAAGACGGAATATCCGCCAAGTGCGAGGCCACCCAGCCAATCGTGTGCAACGAGTCATGCGCTTGCCAGCCCAATAGCGCGTCGGGGACAAGTTCGAGGATCTGTCGTGTCCCCGCCAGCTCCTGATCGAATTCACGCAGATAGGAATCCATGAATCCCATACGCCACCTCTGTTTCAGTTAGATGTTTTGAGTTTGTTTCTAGCTGGTTTTGTTGGCCAAGCTGCGCAAAGAAACAAAACCAATTGACCCAAGAAACAGAGTAACAGAATTAGGTGAATTTTGAACGAAAAGTAGGGATCATTTGCAGTGTAAACTTCATTAAAAATTACAGGTTGATTCATAAACGCTGAGATAGGCGCTGATAAATTGTACGCCGAGAGAGCAACTCCTCCCCACGCCGCCCATCGTCTACGTTTGATCGTAAAAGCACCTAACAGGATCATCGTCAATGAGGTCGTAGCCGCAATCCAAATCAACTGAGGCAATATTGCCAGATACTCTTGCATGGTCAGCACGTCAAACACAACTTTAAAAAAGTCACTGAGGACCAGCCAGGTCGTTACGACCGTTTGAGATCCAATCGCAAACCAACCTGCAATGGAGTACCAGTCTTTGCGACCGAACCAAAACTTTGCTCGGGCGATGGCATGAATCGTTTTTCCAGTTACCGGTTTGCCAGAAAGACATAGTCGCAGATCTTCCGCGAGTCGCGCCGCCGACTCGTAGCGTGCTTCAGGATTCTTGTGAAGGCACGTGTCGCAAATGACCGTCAGTGCCGTCGGCAAATCCCTGCGGACCTGGTTTAATCGAAGCGCGGACTCGTTTTGAATGTTGCTTAGCACTTCAAAATAGGTCTCGCCCTTGATGGGCGAAATTCCGGACAACGTCTCAAACAAGATCGCCCCCAGACTGTAAACGTCTGCCAACGCAGGATCGGTAAGTTTATCACTTGCCCGGTTGAATTGCTCGGGAGCCATATAGATCGGCGTCCCCACCAACAGGCTTGAGCAAGCATCGCCAATGGAAGGATCATTCAATTTTGCCAGACCGAAGTCGGTGACCTTGGGACGAAAACTGGCCAATCCTGAATTCTCTTCGGAGGCTTGATCCAGCCTACGACAAAGCAAAATATTCGCTGGTTTTAAATCACGGTGGGTAACACCTTGCTCGTGCGCATAATGCACCGCGTCGGCAACATCGGCCAGTAGTTCAACCACATGTTTCCACGGCGGCTTGTATTCTCCGCGCGCCGCCTGTTGCGTCTTCCATTTACCCAGATCACCGCCGTCGCACCACGCGGACGCAATGTATGGCGTTGGCCCCTCGGTTTCGTATTGGAAGACACTGACAATCCCGGGGTGGTCGAACTGTATTGCCAGTTCCGCTTCTGCCGAGAAACGTTTCCGTTTCTCAGGATTCCAAAGCACCTCTACGCGCGGAAGTTTCAACGCGACCGGTCGGTTTTCGATCGTATCGTCGGCCAAATAGACGACGCCAAACGCACCTTGCCCCAGATGAGCACGGATCTTGAAATGAGCTACGTGCTGGCCAATCGGCAAGTTCGACTGCGCAGCTGTGCGCACGTTTTTTGGCCAGAGCTGATCTAATTTTTCATCGATCTGCTGTTTGGAAAGGCCGGGTTGGTCAACGCTTTCACCAGCCTCAAAGTCATCGGAAAATTCGTTCATTGACCACAGTTAGCCGGAGAAATCATACGCATAAAAACAAGTTATCAATCACAGCGAAAATTACAGGAGAAGGTCAATTAATCTCCTTCGACAAGATACTCCCTCAATTGTTTGATCGCCCGCGACCAAATTTTTCTTGCGGCGGCCTCAGTAATTTCCAATTGATCAGCGATCTGTTGGTAGCTATACCCATAGCGGCGACGCCCTTCAACCACCCTTTGCTGGCGAGGAGACAATCGCTCTAAGGCACGAGTGAGTTGCTGGAGCTCCTCGGATCGCCGCATCGTTTTGCTCCCGCTTTCGCCAACGCCTGCAGTTAATGGAGAGACTAGTGTCTCTAAAGGCCGTTCGCGCTCTAGGCTACGTGATTGAGTATCCGTATATTTCCGTTGTTCGTCGATAAAATTGTGCAGAACAATCCGCTTCAACCAAGCTCGCATCTCCGCTTCGGTAGTCCCGTTGAACTCATCAATGCCCGCATGGGCATCCAGCAAGCTCTTCTGAACGATGTCCGACGCTCCGAATTTTGCCTGTAAACTTCCACGAATCTGGCCATTAGCGACCAGCAACAGATACTCACGCAATCGGATGATGATCTCACCAAGGGAATCCTCACACCCGCTACGCGCGGCTTCTACGAGTTGTGGCCAATCCTTTTTGGCGAAAGGATTCTCCTCAGATATCATAAAATTGATTGCCGTTGAGACATATAAACGAATAAAGAAGACTACACCATGAGGCGGATTCTGACTCCATAGTTTAATAGCTGTTAATTTACGTCGTTAGGCTTAACATTGCGTATAGTGTTGTACGACACCCGAACGTGCAGGTGTCGTGCGTGCTTGCGATCAATCTTTGTATTTTTTCGAACATAAAAGCACCGAGCACCCACAAGCTGAGAGCTGCTAAAATTAGAGTTTTCCTACAAAAGAGCGAGATTTGGCTGTGCAAGAAGGAATCTTAATTGAGAAGCCTTACCAATTTGTTCCCCCAATCACTTCAGCATGGCCGCTGAAGACGTTGCTGCGATTGGGAGTTCATAGATATTTGCTGCGGCGACAAGGCATTGTTTCCTGCGAGGTTCGAAACGCTGATCGACTGCAGCAATCCGTATCAAGTGGTCATGGGGTGATGCTGACACCCAATCACCCGCGGACCTCTGACCCTGCTGTAATGTGTGAATTGATCGCGGCCACCAACACTCCTTTTTACACGATGGCCAGTTGGCACTTGTTCAACCAGAGCCCGCGCGACACTCTCGTTATCCGAACAATGGGCGGCTTCAGCGTCAACCGTGAGGGACTGGACAAGACATCAGTCGATTTCGCGATCAAGGCGCTGCAGAACGCGGATCGGCCGCTGCTGATCTTTCCCGAAGGCACCACCAGTCGCACCAACGATCAGTTAATGTCGCTGATGGATGGGCCTGCATTTATCGCCACAACCGCGGCCAAACGGCGCGCCAAACACGATTCGGGCAAAGTCGTCGTTCACCCAGTTGGAATTCGCTACGTCTTCGACGGTGATCTGGTCGCGGCTTGCGATCCAGTGCTTACGCATATCGAACATAAACTGACATGGCGACCACAACCGGAGCAACCGCTGGTTGACCGGATCGTAAAAGTGGGCGACGCGCTGCTGCGATTAAAGGAGCTTCAGTACGGGATTCTTCCCGACAACCAGCTATCTCTGAAACAGCGTCAAAACAACTTGGTCAATCATCTCTTGTGCCCCTTAGAACAAGAGTGGCTGGGCAAATCGTCCGATGCCGGCATCGCGATTCGTATTAAGAACCTACGCGTGAAAATCTTCCCCGATCTTAGTCTCAACAAACTGTCTCCCACAGAACGAAAACGCCGTTGGCGACAGTTGGAAGACACCTATCTGGCGCAGCAAATTGACTGCTACCCCGAACAGTATTTGGCAGAGAACCCGTCGGTGGACCGAATTTTAGAAACCGTCGAAAAGTTCGAAGAAGACCTAACCGACCGTTGTCGTATCCACAAACCGATGCGGGTCATTATCGATGTTGATGAAGCAATCGAAGTTTCACCCCAGCGCGTGCGCGGCGCGAAAACCAACCCGTTGACAGAGAAAATTGAATCGCGTCTGGAAGCGAAACTGGAAGAACTTCAAACCGAATCAAGAACCTTTCAACGATAGTTGAGGGTTGCTAAACTTCCTGATTACACCCTGTCTGAGAGGCGCGATGCCAGAACCGTTTACTCGGCAATCTCAGCCATGACTTCGTCGGAGATATTGAAGTTTGCCGACACCTTTTGGAGGTCATCGTGATCGTCCAGCTCGTCCATCAGCTTGAGAACCTGTTTTGCCGCTTCCACCCCCAAGTCGACTGTGTTCTGGGGAATGCGAGTTACTTGCTGCGATACGCATTCAAGTTCGGCTGCTTCAAACGCTTCAGAGACGTCCGAAAAAATATCAGGATCGCAAGTCACTTCAAACTGCCCGTCTCGATTGACGATATCCTCAGCGCCGGCTTCCATCGCCAGTTCCATTAGATTTTCTTCGCTGATTTTTTCTGCGTCGATGACAAACAAACCCTTGCGATCAAACATGAACGAAACGCAACCTGTGGTTCCCATCTTGCCGCCGTTGTTCTCAAAAATCTTTTTAAGTTCCGGAGACGTTCGGTTGCGATTGTCGGTCAACGCATCGCACATGATGGCGACGCCTTCTACGCCATAACCTTCGTAGATGAGTTCTTCATAGACGGTTCCGTCGGATTCGCCGGATCCTTTTTTGATCGCACGATTGATGTTGTCTTTGGGCATACTGACGGCTTTGGCATCGGCGATCGCCGTCCGAAGCCGCGCGTTGCCGGCGGGATCTGGCCCGCCCATTTTGGCCGCGACGATGATCGCTTTGGAAAGCTTGCTCCAAGCTTTGCTGCGTTTTGCATCCACCGCCGATTTACGGTGCTTGATATTTGCCCATTTACTATGGCCGGCCATCTCTCAATCCTTTTGATACAAACATCGTTTACGCTAGGCTTTGTCCCAAAAGCAACAATGGTCAACGTGGGGATAAAACACTATCGGGGTTTCTTTTTCGCCAACGATTTCGATGACGTTTTCTTTTTCTTCGCCTTCTTCACAGGAGCCTTTTTTGTGACAGCCTTTTTACTGGCAGATTTTTTGGCGACTTTCTTGGCCGTTTTTTTTGCAGGAGCCTTTTTAGCAGCGGCCTTTTTCACGGGCGCTTTCTTGGCGGCAGGCTTCTTGACCGGCGCTTTTTTTGCGGCTTTCTTCGCAACGGGCTGAGCTTTCGCTTTGCCGCCACGTTTGGGAAATCGCTCCTTCGCGTCAGGAGCAATTTTCAAGATGATATTACGCGTTGTGGTACTAAAAGGCGCACTGTGAAAAGCAACCGCCAATTGATGCGCCAAAGAGCCAAACTCAACCCCCTTGGCTTTTGGGATGGCCCGCTCCAAACCTGGCACGCGCCCTTTCTTTGCTTCCTCTTCTGTGATCACACCAATCACGACCATCAACTCCAGCAACGAACGGTCGGTAGGGATTGAGTGACCATTCAATCCGTTTTGGGACATGAAGCTAATTGTATATGGCGACACGCCCGCCATTTTTTCAAACTGGATAACAGCCTTACTGAGATTTTCTTTTCTCAAGAACTCAAGATCGAACTGATAGTATGTTTCAAAAATACCATACAACAATTTTTTCAAGCGTTCAGCCGCCTGCATGGGATGGCTAAGGCTCTTCATCGTTTGAGCCAATTCGGCGGTCGTGGTCACACGGACTTCATTCCAATCAAAATAGTTCTCATGGAGCTTGGCGAAAGCCTCATCGGCACCTTCGTAGGTAGAATCCTCTAAACAACAGCCGTAAATCGCATTTTCGATCACGGTCCGATTAGACGGTGGGAGAACCGGTTGGTACTCTTTTTTGAGAACCTTGAAGAGGTTCGCGATCAGTTCAGCTCGGTTTTTTGCGGCCATTAAATTTTCTTCAGAGCGTTTTCAACAGTTGACTAAGTTTGCATAACATCGGGCCATTACCCGACTTTTTAATACCCGATTCTAGTTGGCTTCCACATCTTGCGAAGGTGATTCTGCCTCGCTAGGTGAAGAGTCAGCAAATTCGTTGCCGTCGCCGGGGCCTGGCGCATCGATCGAGTCGGTCTGGCTGGCAGCCGCACCTTCTTCGGCAGCGGCGTCCTCTTTGGGTAACACTTCCTCCAAAATGCGAGCGACCGTCATGGCGTTTTTGATACCCCTATCCAGCACGAATTGAATTTTCGGTGTATAGCGCGTATCGATGCGATTGCCAATTTTGGACTGCAGGTATCCGGCAGAGCTTTGTAGCCCTTTGATGCACAGATTCTGCTTGGTTTCGTCACCCATCACCGAGACGTGAACTTTGGCTTGCCGCATGTCGGGAGATACCTCGACCATGGTTACCGTCGCATCTTTGATCCGCGGATCCTTTAGATCAGCAATAATAGCCATGCCGACGACCTCGCGGACTGCTTGAGCAGCTTTTAAGACTCGGCGTGAACTCATTTTGAAACTCTCTTGGTGGAGGAGGGATACGGGTGCAGGTTAATGATTCAGGAAAACGGATTGTCCAGTCGGCTTTCACCGGCAACGGAACTCGCCAATCGTTTCGAACTGGAGCGTTGGGCCGCATTAAGGAATTTCAATGCAGCCCACGTTCGATCATCGAACCTTATAACGTGCGAGTTATAACGTGCGAGCGATTTCTTCGATCTTGTAAGCCTCAAGCGTATCGCCTTCTTTGACGTCGTTGAAACCGGAAAGTTTAATACCGCATTCCATGCCACGTTGAACTTCCTTGGCATCATCTTTTTCACGCTTGAGCGATTCAATTGGGTAATCGCCAATCACGGTGTTCTCTCGGATCACACGCATATTACAATCACGCGCGATCGTACCACGCATCACGCGGCAACCGGCGATCGTGCCTGTTTTACTGACGCTGAAAGTCTGCATGACCATCGCCATTCCCAAATCAACGACATGCTCTTCCGGCTTCAGACGACCCTCAAGCATCGCTTTAAGATCGTCGGTGATCTTGTAGATGACTTCGTAACGGCGAATCTCCGCGTTGACTTCATCGGCCAATGATCGAGCCGCTTCATCGGGCACAACGTTGAAGGCACAAATGACAGCCTCGGAGGCCTGGGCCAATCTCACATCGGCCACCGACACGCCACCGACGAGCGCTTGAATGATTTTGATACGCACTTCTGGGTGTTCGATCTTGCCGAGCTCTTTTTTAATCGCTTCGATCGAGCCTTTTGTGTCGGCACGAATGATCAAGTTAAGCGTAATCAACTCGGCATCGTTAGACGCCAAGTTTCCAGATTCTAAACGGCGCTGCATTTCCTCAAGCGATACTTTAACCGTGCCCGAGACGTCCTGCTCATGTTGTTGGGACAAACGAGTTTCAGCGATCTCACGCGCGGTCGCCACATCGTCGACGACATAGAGTTTATCGCCAGCGCCGGGCGCTGTATTGAAGCCAGTCAAGTTCACTGGTGTCGATGGACCCGCTGATTTCAATCGGCGTTTGGGATGCAGCGTGTCGTGCATTGCCTTTACGCGTCCGTGAGCCGCACCGCAAACGACAATGTCGCCCACGTTCAGCGTACCACCCTGAACCATAATCTTACAAACGACACCGCGATCAGACTGCTGCTCTGATTCTAAGCATGTTCCAAACGCGGAACGCTCAGGATTCGCTTTATATTCGTAGAGTTCGGCTGTTACTAAAATTGTTTCCAGCAGTTCGTCCAAACCCGTTCCCGCAATCGCACTGGTCTTCACGACTTCGGTATCACCACCCCATTCACTGGGCAGCAATTCCGCGGTTGCAAGATCTTGCATCGCTTTGTCGGGCGTGACGCCGGGAATGTCGATCTTGTTAAGCGCCACGATGATCGGAACACCCGCGGCCTTGGCGTGGGTGATCGCTTCTTCGGTTTGCGGCATAATTCCATCGTCAGCTGCCACCACCAAAACGGCGATATCGGTTACGTTGGCACCTCGAGCTCGCATTTCGGTAAACGCTTCATGGCCCGGCGTATCGACGAACGCAATTTTTTGTTCGCCCTTTTTTACTTCGTAGGCCCGGATGTGCTGGGTGATGCCGCCGGCTTCACCGGAGACAACGTCGATCCCAATCAGCGCGTCCAACAGTGACGTTTTACCATGGTCGACATGTCCGAGGAACGTGACGATCGGTGCCCGCGGAGCGAGATTCTCCTCGTCTTCGTTTTCCACGTCGTAGTTAGCCATCAGCGCATCTTCAGCCGTTTGCTGCTGACGAATTTCGACGCTGGCTTCGAAGTGATCAACGAGCAATTCCACCATACTGTCAGGCAAGACAGTATTAATCGTATTATTCGACTCGTCGCCTAACTGCTGAAGCGTCAACAAAACTTGAACTTTTGGAATACCTGCGGCTTCTGAAAATTCGCGAACCGTGCAGGGCAGTTGCAAGACAACGTCGCCCTTTCGGGGCGCGGCCGAGTTGACAACTTTGCCTCGCGAGCGGCGTGTTCCCGGACGAGGACGGTAGTTACTGCGTGCAGGACGCCGGTTGCGTAACCCGCCCAGCGGTGTGTCTTCACGCTTGCCGGACCGCCTGACTTTGGATGGCATTTCACCAACGATGTCATCCGACTTTCCGTCGCCGCCCTTGCCCTTTTTCTTGCCCTTCTTTGCGGATTTAGTTAGATGCTCAAGAGGCGCGGCACCACCACGTTGAATTTGGTTGATCGCATCTTGTGGCAACGCGATATCGGGCTTCTGTACTTTTTCCCCCTTGGGAAGGGAGGCTGAATCTGGTTGCTTGACCTCAGGCATCTTGGCAACATTGGCCGTGATGCCACGCTTTTTAACAGGCCGCTTTTTCTCATCGCCGGCGTCGGATTTTTGAGGCCGACTGTCGAGATCACGCACAGCCTTTTGGCCGCGTGAGAACAACGGACTGCGCATCGGAGCCCTCGGAGCCATCGGAGAAACCGGTTTGACATCCTCTTTTGGATCATCGGCCTTCGCAGCGCCGCCCTTGGCTTTGGCAGCCACGTCGTGGATCGACGCCTTCTTAACGATGGGCTTACCCATGGTCGCCTTTACCGAAGGCATCACTTCCTTGGATCGGCTGCGCAGTTTGCCCAACAGTCCGCTGACAACACTTTTAGACTTGGCAGACTCATCGCCTGTCGTTTCGGGCTCGGCAACTGCCGCATCAGACGGTTCGGCGGTTTCGGCGACTTCGGCTTGAGCGGCATCGGCAACCTCATCAGAACTGGCAACTGCCTCTACTTCGGCAGGGGCGTCTAGCTCAGGTTCAGGTGGTGCAACGTCAACTGTTTCGGTCTCTTCGAACTCTTCTTCAGGTTCGAAACTCTCCTCTACCGGAGGTGGTGGAGATGCGAGGTAGTCTTTAATCGCGGCAACTTCATCGTCACTAAGACTTGCTAGCGCAGAACCCTTATCCTCGATACCTGCTGAATCGCAAATATCGAGCAACTGTTTGTTGTCAAACCCAAGTTCTTTAGCAAACGCGTAGATGCGTATGGGCACTGAACGTGACCCTCCTTTTTTCGATTAAGACTGCCTTGGCGGCAACCCATCATTCAACCTTAACAATTACATAAAACGTCCCTTCGGCTTGGAGGTTTTAGCCCCAAGTGTAGACACGGTTTGGATACCATTTAAAAAGCAAACGCTACAAGCGAAATTGCTTAAGTCACACTTTCTTCTTTATCAGGGTCAAAAATTATCGCAAGTTTCGTGCGATTATGGTAACCCAGTTATCTATTTTTACCACTAAAGTTTCTTCATTAACCACGCTGGCGGCGGCAGAATTCCTGACACCCGCAAGAGGGCCAATCAGTCTTAAGAGCCCCTTATGGGCAGAATTCTGAACTTGAGCCAAGGCAAGCGTCGGTTTGATCTTCTTAAGCCGTCGCTCCACCTTCTGTGCTCTCAGATTCTTCTTTGCCGGATTGTTCGTCTGTTGAGCTCTCTGCAGGGGTATCTGCTGCGGCATCGGCACCAGCTTCGGCCTGCGCTTCTTCCTCTGCCTGAGCCGCCAATTTTGCGATCGCAGCGGCTTCGGCGGCCTTTTTCGCTTCAGCTGCTTCTGCCACCTTGCGGATCGCTTCCTGTTCTTTTCGAATTCTCTTCTCTTCGGCCGCACGCTTTTCAGCTTCGGCCGCTCGAACCTCTGCCTGTTCGACAATCTTGTCGACGTCCTCTTCGGTTAGTTCGCCCATCTCCATCAAGTTCGAGGGCTCAATCACTTCAAGATCGTCGTAGGAAAGATAGCCTTCGCCAACCAAGCGGTTGGCCAATTCTTCATCGACGCCATCAATCTCACAGAAGCCACGCACAGCGCGATCAATCTGAGATTCAAGCTCCGTCTGAGTCATGATTTCGATGTCCCATCCGCAAAGCTTGCTGCCCAGACGCACGTTCTGTCCGCGCTTGCCGATCGCGAGAGACAATTGATCGTCGCGTACCAGCACGATCGCGCGGCCCATCATCGCACACAAAATAACTTCGTCGACTTCGGCGGGCTGCAATGCGTTGGGGATAAGGATTTGAGGGTCGGGGTCGTAACGCACAATGTCGATACGCTCGCCCGCCAATTCGTCAATGATGACTTTGATTCGATTACCACGGACACCCACACATGCGCCCACGCAATCGACTTTTGAATCGATACTGCTGACGGCAACCTTGGAACGGTAACCGGCCTCACGCGCGATTGCGTTGATGGTAATGATCCCGTCTGAGATCTCAGGGATTTCGTTTTCGAATAACCGTTTGACAAAATTCCCACGGGTCCGACTGAGCACAACTTTGATCCGCGAACCTTGAGCCTTCACTTCGGTTACCAAAGCGCGAATGCGTTCATTGGCCTGATGCGTGTCGCCTGGGATCTGTTCGCTACGTGGCAAGATCGCTTCGACCGCGCCAAGGGTGACCGTCGTGACACGGCCTTCGTTTCGATTGACTTGGCCGGAGACGATTTCATCGATGACTTCGGTGAACTCTTCGATCTGCGAATCACGCTCGGCTTCACGTACTTTTTGAATGATGACTTGCTTGGCCGTCTGTGCACCAATGCGGCCGATAACCTCTTCATAGTCCAGCATTTCCTGACCGTGCCGACCGGCAATCTCACCTGTCTCGCGCTCGATAAAGAATTCGATGTCAGCCTCATCGCCAAAGTGCCTTCGCGCAGCGGTTACCAGTGCAGATTCGATCAGTTTAAAGACCGTCTCCTTCTCAATGTTTTTTTCTCGATGTAACGAATCGACAATTCTCAGAACTTCACTGGCGTTCATGTTTTTTCTCTAACTTAAGTCTCTGGCTAAATTTTCGCCCGTTTCTGGGTCGAACCACATCAGCGATTCGGTGGTCACATTGACGGCTGTCGGTTGGCCGACTGCCGCCGCCAGATCTATTGAGGACCTGACTGTAATGTGACTATCGCTTTGCTGCGAGTTCTGTGTTGTTGCTGGATCTTCATCCAAGCGTATCTCTACCAACGCTTCGTTTCCCAATCGGTCGATCAGACTCACGGCCCCGGTAACTGAGATCATGCTATTCTCAATTCCCGACGCCCGTTTTTGATCGACCTGACTTTCGAAACCCAAACTTCCATGCTCGGATCGAAAACCCATCATGACACTGGCGGGTAAAACTTTGGTCTTCACCCATTGCCCCAATGCTTTGGCAGCGCCCGCATTCACATGCGACCACCGCACCTCAAACCGCTTTGCTCCAACGATGACCGAAAAGGTTTCGTCATCAAAACTTTCAATGGCTGCCGCGACGACGTTGGTCGGCGTATTGCCGATAAACTTCGCCACAAACAGATTGGCAGGACGCTGATAAACGTCCAGCGGCCTGCCAATCTGCAGCACGCTTCCTTCTCGCATCACGGCGATCCGATCGCCTAAGGTCATCGCTTCGACTTGATCGTGGGTCACATAAATCATCGTGACACCCAAATCACTGTGAAGCCGCTTTAACTCAACTCGCATCTGTTGACGCAGTTTCGCGTCCAAATTCGACAAAGGTTCATCAAATAAAAATACCGCCGGGTCTCGCACAATCGCGCGCCCTAAAGCAACACGCTGACGTTCCCCGCCGGACAGTTGATACGGTTTACGATCAAGCAAATGTGAAATTGCCAATCGATCAGCCGTTTGTCGGACTTGGTGATCAACTCCGGATCTTAGCTGATTAAGTTCAGCCGATTTCCGGGGTTTAAAAATGCATCTTAAACCACGACTAAGTACTCCACCGCCATAACGTAACAACAATCCAAACGCCATATTCTTGTAAACCGACATGTGCGGATACAAGGCGTAATTTTGGAACACCATCGCGATGTCCCGGTCCTTAGGAGCCACATCATTTACGACGCGATCCCCAATTCTGATCTCTCCAGATGTCGGCCAGTCCAATCCCGCGATCATTCGCAGCGTCGAACTCTTACCACATCCACTGGGCCCCACCAGCACCAAAAACTCTTGATCTTCAGCGACCAAATCGACATGATCCACAGCAACGTTCCCGTCCGGGAACTGCTTGTAAACCTGTTCCAGCGAAACTCCTGCCATGGTAGCAATCGATGATGAATTGCGCTGAATTGAGTCGGTATTATTAATGCCAGTGGCTACAAAATAGACCTGCAAGAATCTCCTGCAGGTCTCATCCGTAATCCAAGAAGATAGCCTTGACAAGGCCATTGGTCAACGGCGGTTTGGGGTAGACGGTTAGCGTTTCAAAGAAGTTTTCGGCACGACATTTAACGGTGAGTTCAAATTGGTGATTATTTTCTCTAAAAACAGCAAAATCTTGGATTTGATTGACCATTTTTTGCCCGCGAATGACACGCGGCTTTTACCTACCAACTGACCGATCAAGCCTGGAAGGCGTTCATTGGCCAAATAAACGAGCCGCCGCTCCCACTAAGGGCAGGGCTGTAAATAAATGTCCGAAAACTGACATATGCGACCTTAACTTAACCCACACCCTCGAGCGACATTAATCTCTACCATCAGACGCCTATCACCGAAAGCTACTCGCTTCGAATCTTCTGCGGCACAAAAAGGCTAACCCATAGCAACGAGGTAGCCTTGTTAGTTGCAGCGCAAGTATTTTATTAAGGATTTTCTGCCGCCTTCGTCTCGGCCGCCTCGACCGCCGCCTTTGTGGCATCAGCCATAACATCTTTTTGCCTAACCTTACCAGCCTTAAGGTTTGCGTACTCTTTATCGCTGGTCACTTCGGTTATTTTGGTGTCTGACCAACAGACCTGCCGGCTGCCATCAACACCGACAGTTTCAAGCACAAGCGGAATTCGCCCACCGTAAGGAATACTCACCCCGTAGCGGACGTGAAGCGGTTCTCCATCTCGGGCACCGATGAGATACTCCTTAAATAAGGATCTATCTATCTTCATGTTGCCGAGATTTTTTTCGATTTTATCGTTGTTGGCGATGAAATCACAAAGCTCTTCCTCGTTTTTCGCGGGCTTACCAACTTTAGATTGATAAAGGTACAAAGAATTGGCCACCTTCTGCAGATTCGACTTATTGGCGTCAGCTACGGCTTCCATATTTGGCCCGGAGCCGCAGCCGGCCACCGCGGTGACCGCCAAACCGCAAAGGCACAAAAAACCAATCCTAAACAATTCCATTTTTCTCTCCAAATAAAAAAAGCTTTGTTCGCAATTCGCGAACAAAGCTGTCTTGGTAAATTACGATTGCTCGAAACCACAAGACCCTAGAAGTCTTCGTGGTTAAGAACGATTCCGTCTTTCCTATTTCCTATGATAGACAAAACATCGTTGTTGGTGTCCGTGCTAATAGAGTGGGTCGAGCCATCTGCGAAAGCAGATAAAACCGATCCAGGGTGTGCAGAACCAAATCCGAATTTGAATGCATCATCTGCCCCGGACTGGGTCTTGTTGGTATTGTCTGAAATCATACCGAAATCCACAACACCACGGCGAATGCTCCAA
>CALDEW010000098.1 GCA_937942355.1 uncultured Pirellulaceae bacterium
AATCGAAGCTTCTGAGGCAGCGCAAGCAGCGGCTCCTGCCAAAGCTCCCGAACCTGCGGCAGCTCCGGCTCCCACGCCTCCACCGGCACCAGCCCCTGCACCTGTGGCAGAACAGACACCACCGACGCCGGCTCCAACAACCGCACCTGCTCCAGCACCAACGCCCGCGCCCGCTGCGGTCAAGGCTGCTCCTGCCCCAGCAGCGCCGGCCAGCGATCTGGCAAAGGTCGCCGCGGGACCAGCGATCCGGCGTTTCGCCCGTGAAGTCGGCGTTGATCTGAGATCAGTTACTGGCACTGGAGAAAACGCTCGTATCACACGCGACGATGTTCTTGCCGCGATCCGCAGTGGTGGCCATTCGAGCGCCGGTGCATCCAGCGGTTTTGCGAATTCAGGCAGCGGTCAGACTGATGGTTTTGGCCCCGTCCACATCGAAAAAATGCCAAAGATCCGCCAAGCCATCGCGCGGAAGATGCACGAGTCTTGGTCGACCGTCCCGCGCGTTACCAACTTCGACGATGCCGACGTGACGAAGCTGGAAGCCATGCGTCAAAACAGCAAAGAAGACTACGCCGCACAAGGGATCAAGCTGACCACGATGCCGTTTCTGATCAAGGCGATCGCAATGTCGCTGAAGCATCATCCGGTCATCAACGCTTCGGTCGACATGGAAGCCGGACAGATCATTTATAAAAACTACGTCAACATTGGTATCGCCGTTGATACCGAACGCGGACTGGTTGTTCCCTCGATCCGCAACGCGGACCAACTGAGCATCGGAGAGATCGCGAAACAGTTGATGGACTTGGCATCGCGCGTCCGCGAGAACAATTTCTCGATGGATGACCTCAAAGGCGGGTCTTTCACGATCAGTAACCTCGGCGCGATCGGCGGAACCTATTCGACACCGATCGTCAACACGCCAGAAACTTCGATCCTGTTGGTGGGTCGATCTCGTAAGATGCCTGTGGTGGTCGAAAATGACGAAGTAGCCGTGCGTTTGATGATGCCGCTGAGTCTGTCATACGACCATCGCTTGGTTGACGGAGGAGCCGCAGCCCGGTTCCTCAATGAAGTCATCGGGTACCTAGAAGCGCCAAGCCGATTGCTGTTGGCGTTGTAAAGCGAATCGATAACATCCACGTAGCGTCGGTCTTTAACCGGCGCGCGGTGTGGCCTACGCTTGGCCGTTATTCCAAGAACGATTGATGCGGTGGCTTTCGCCGCTGGCAGGACATGTATCGCCCTCCAAGCTGTATCGCGGCGTTGTACCTAAAATCTACCACTTGATATTCCAGTGGCACACGCACTGCCCACGTTAGCCGCAGGGCGCTAGCCGCGGGTCAGCCGAGCCTTAAACAGATGCACTGGGAAAACGTGGCGCAACGAACCAGCGGCTAGCGCCCTGCCGCTAACGAATCGGATCATTTCGCCAGAGGCGAGTGTCCTTGTTCTCTCTTAACGCGGCAAAGAAATTGTTGGGGCTAAGAAGTAAACCTACGAAAAAAGGCAACAAAAAACCTCAACTTCAGGCGTTAGAAAAACCTACGCTTACGTATGAAGTTCTTGATTTCCATCCCCTGCCAACTGATTGTCGTGATTCTTGTCGCGGTAACTATCAGTTCTGTAGTTTCAAAACCGCTACAACCGTTAACTTCTGCGCTCTCAGTCAGCAACTCAGAGGATCAACCTGCGGCTACGGTCCAACCTGAAGCAATCGCCCCGTTCGACTTCCGGCCCATCTTCATCGCCCTCTTTGCGGCGTTGGGCACCTTCTTCCTTTGGCACGCCTACCGATTCTATCGCTCGGAATCAGCGATCGCTCAGGCCCAGCACGTGGGAGCCAGAGTCAGCACCGCCAATGGTTTGACAGGCGTCATGCGTTACCTTTTCAGCGACGTAAAAATCAACTTGGCCGACAAACGTATTTCAAAGCGCACCATGGCCAGCCTCCAGCAGATCCACAATCTCACCAGCCTCAACGTCTCCAACTGCGGCTTGGATCAGAAGATGCTTTTTCAGTTTGAGTACTGCCGATTCTTAGAAGAGATCGACGTTCGCGAAAACCCGCTCTCCCGCGAAGCGCTGTTGGCTTTCCGTAAAAAGATCTCCGCAAAGCTGCTGCACAGTTGCTAGTTGAAATCTGCGGAAATGGTTTTGAAAAACTCTCTGCCTTAGCTCATCCCCGGGAACCGTCTACTATTACCGCTGGAAAACGGGTGCGAAATGACATTGTTAGGCACGTCAAAGAAGGTCCCTTATACGTTGGTTCTTAACGATTGTTCCGTTAAAAGGAATTCGCTGCCGTTGTATCGCCACCTGAGTCTGCCCCCGCACGCCCATGAAGCGGTTTTTTGACATATGTTCAACAAGTGGGCGACAGACAAAATCGCCGTGGCCCCACCGATCCCCTCCCCTCCGCAAGCTGCATCTTTCGACCAACCGCTTCACGTGAGACTTGTCATACGATGTCGATCAACACTCCCAACCAAACGCCCCCACGCGCCCCCGTTGATTCCTGCGATTTTGTATCTTTGGTGTACGCTCAAACCGGAATGGGCGAAATCCACCTCACGCACGACGACTTCATGACCACGACCGTCAATGTTCCCGTAGCGATAGATGCATTGGCTGGACCTGATGATTTTGATGGAACTACTTCCGATTTAATCTTTCTCAACGATCCCGTTGGCGGAACCGCGACGATCGAAGGCGGGTCGGTCGTCTTCACGCCCGACGAAGGTTTTGTCGGTACTTCGACGATTCACTACATGGTCGAAGATTCCGATGGGCACAGCTGTGAGGCTACCATTTCGGTGGAAGTGCAAACACAGATCGCGTTTGACTCGTTTTCCCTCTGGGCCAAACCGCTTGAGCGAAAGGGAAGTGACTGGTAGTGGACGAGCCAACGATTCCCAGCGGGGCAGTAGATCGCAGCCTCGCCCCAAAACCAGTCTCCTCGCCAACACCAATCTCCCGAAGTCAGCTACTAAGTGGCAATCAACTTCGGCTTGGCTGTTATCAGAGCAAGGGGTATGATATTGAGCTTTCTCGGGTTGCGAAATGCGCGGCTCGGACCGACTCCTTAGATGCCCTGAAACCATGCCAAACGACGCCGACATTCGAATCGAAAAAGACTCCATGGGAAACGTCGAAGTTCCCGCTCAAGCCTACTACGGAGCTCAGACGCAACGCGCGGTCGAAAATTTCCCGGTCTCCGGTTGGACGATGGCACCGGCAATGATCAGCGCCATGGGACGAGTCAAATACAGCTGCGGAATCGCCAATCGCGATCTGGGGAAACTGACCGGCACGGGGAAAAATCCACTGGACGATTCGCAAGTCGAATCTTTACTCGCGGCGACCAAAGATGTTATCGACGGGAAACTGAATGACCAGTTCCCCATCGACGTCTTCCAAACCGGATCAGGTACCTCCAGCAACATGAACGTCAACGAGGTCATCGCCAACCGCGCGATCGAAATCGCAGGCGGCGACCGATTCGAAGCGACCAAACCGATCCACCCCAACGACCACGTCAACATGGGGCAGAGCACCAACGACACTTTTCCGACCGCGATCCATGTTGCGACGGCGATTGAAATCAAGCAGCGTCTGATTCCGGCGCTCAAGCGTCTGGAAGAACAGTTAACCGCCAAGGCCAAACAATGGGATCAAATTATAAAGATCGGCCGCACCCATTTGGCTGATGCGACGCCGCTAAGACTGGGCCAAGAGTTCGGTGGCTTCGCGCGTCAAATCACGATGTCTGTGGCTCGCGCTGAAAAAGCCCTCGAGGCCGTGCTGGAACTGCCCGTTGGCGGGACTGCGGTCGGTTCGGGGATCAACACGCATCCTGAATTTGGGCGACGCGTCTCCAAAGTTCTGGCCGATGAAACAGGTATCCCTTTCGTCGAAGCCGTCAATCACTTCGAAGGAAATGCTCAGCGCGACGGTTTGGTGGACTGCCATGGCCACCTAAAAACGATTGCCTCGACCTTGTTCAATGTCAGCAATAACATTCGCTGGTTGAGTTCGGGACCGCGGTGCGGCTTCAACGAAGTGATCTTGCCAACGCGGCAACCGGGCAGTTCGATCATGCCAGGAAAAATCAATCCCGTCATGTGCGAAAGCATGATGCAGTTAACAGCGCGGGTGATGGGTAACGATCAGACGATTACCGTCTGTGGTGCCACCGGCGGGCAGTTTCAATTGAACATCATGATGCCGGTGATGGGCCATACGACGCTCGAGAGCATTCAGTTGTTGGCGCAAGGAACAGAAGCGTTCATTGATTTCTGTGTCGAGGAGATGGAAGCCAATGCGGAGGTTTGCGAATCGTTCGTCGAAAAGAGTCTTTCGATGTGCACCAGCCTCAACCCTTACATTGGATACGAGAACGCTGCCGCACTGGCCAAAGAAGCGTTCAAATCGGGCAAAACGATCCGGGAACTTTGCGTCGAGAAAGAACTGCTACCCGAGGCGGATTTGAAAGAAGCACTCGATCCCATGCGGATGACCGAACCGCAAGAGAGTTAACGTTCAGTCAATTTTGATCTTTCCCCGTTTAACGACAAGCCGGAAGGCGACCTCGTTTTGAACCACCAAACACCGTCGCCTTCCGGCTTGTCGTTAAACTGACTGATCCAACCGAAGCAAAAAACAAACACACAATTCACCCACGGAGGGACCGATGAATAATCTCTATTCAACAGCGCTGTTACTCGCAGCTATTGTTCTTTCAGCGCCTGCTTTGGCCGATAAACCGACCGCCAGCGCCATCTACGATCTAACCAAAACAGCAAAAACATCAAAAGACTTCACGGCCATCATCGAAAAATGCGATACTGCCAACGAAGGCGTTGAAGGCGGCACGGACGATGTCAATGCACTCAAGGCGTGGGCGCTGAGCAAACGCGGACAGCAGCGCGTCGACCTAGCGCTCAGCATTCGTAACGCGGGCAACATCGGACAATTCAAAGCCGTCACCACCGCCGCCGTGGCCGACTTCAATGACTCCATCGCGATCGACGATTCCAAATGGAAGCCTTACTTTGGACG
>CALDEW010000099.1 GCA_937942355.1 uncultured Pirellulaceae bacterium
TCGAAACGGACAACAGATAACCTACGCAGATCGTGCACCATGTTGCTGTCATGTGGCCGAACGCGCCCGAGTTACCGATTAAACCGCCGGCGCGAATTTGTGCCCCACCGTCCATCCACAATTTTTGCTGTCCGGAACGGACTTCGATTTGAAAGGCATGCAGGACAATACCAATCGCAATCGCCATCGCGCCACCGAACGCCCAAGCAGTTATCGTTTTATCAATCAGATGCCTGTTGACTGAAAAAAACAGTCCAAAGAAAAACGGCAAAAGAATACCCAACAATCGCACCCAACGAATGGAGCAGTCAACCGCATCACGCGCTGTTTGGATCTGTAAAAGTGAGATCAATGCCGCTGTGATAAAGAACATCAATGCGAGATGGCATATTTGCAATCGCCCTTTTGGCTTCACGCAGAAACAAACGAAGAACGCGACCGGCAACAACACATCCGCAGCACCAACGCCCCCAACCCCCGGCAAGTGTGCGGCGATAACAGGAATCAGCAAACCATACGCAATCGCGATCAACACCGACCAGTGTTGAGCGCGTACGGATTCAATGAGCGCACAAACACCGCGTCTGAACATCGGTTCTTTCGAGAGCGCCGCACTGTTCATTTGACGCATTCCGATGCTACTAAGGTTGTTTCAACGTCGGGCAAAAGACAGGCACCTGCACTTGCATCGCCCATCAAGCTTGCTTCATCACCGAAATCTTCGACTTGTACCCAGTGGCCCAAGTCGCGTTTGAGCAGAGCGCTAAGGTTTCTAACCTCAGTTGTAAACTCGCGGCAGAGTTGCGTCCGAAACTCCGGTCGCAACTCATCACGTTGTTGCGGCTTGCGTAAATTGGATTTGAGCTTTGCCACCCAACCGCTCTTTCCTCGCAGCGATTTCCTCACCCGATTCATTGCAGGAGCAGCCCACGCCGGCGGATCCAGCACTAATTTGCTCAGCGCCGGAAAACGGTGCCCATGGGCAGCATTCACTTTTGGGAAATCTGTTTTCTCGAACTCCGGCAGATCAAGAAACTTTAAAACCTTTTGAAACGTCGCCGCGCAATCGGCCTTAAAATCATCGAAAACGATTATCATTCGTTGTTCTTCGGGCACCAATTGCATCAACCGTTGGACCTGCCGGTGGTAGCTGGCCACCGCGCGATATTGCAGGAACTGCGGTGCCTCACAACCTTCGGGAATATGTTTCCCGTTTTTGCGATCTTCCTGCATCGACCACGCCTTCTCAAAATCGGACTCGGTTTCGATGTAGCTGAACAGAACTTCAGCATGGAACGCATGAACGACCTCCACGGGGTTGCGAAGCATCGCGATAAACTTGGCGTCGGGATTGAATTTAAGAATCTCTTCGATCGCGACCTCCGACCTCAGGTAGTTCGTCGATCCTTCCCCGATGATTTGATGTTCTTCCGTCGCAAATTCGAAAAGTGCAAGGTAGTTCTCCAAGGAATTCATTTCATGCCGGCGTTTGAGTCCCGGATAGTCGTGACTCCAGTAAAACGGTTCTTTGGGCTTTGAAATAAACACGTTAGGGTGTTCTTCGATATACGCCGCCAACGACGTCGTGCCGCTTTTGGGTGCACCAAGAATAAATGTATTAGGATGATTGTGGTTCACGTTAGTATACCTTTTTAACTTTCAGCGGATTGAGCAATGTCGACAGCTCAACCAGGTTCAATCCGCATCTTGTGTCAACGCCGATTTGTTTTTTGACGATCCACCAATTGCAGAGGTTCTGCAGCACAATCGTTAGGCTTACCGACGTCGCCAGTCCAACCATGCCGAAATAGCATACACCCACCAGCCCACTAATAACGGCGAAGATCGCGGTAACGAAATTCACTGCCATGGCAGTCTTTTCGCGTCCGGTCATCATTAACACAACCTGGCACGGTCCGGTTGCCACACAAATCAATTGACCAAGCACAAGGATCTTTAAAAAGATCGCGCCGGAACGATAGTATTCGCCAAACGCAAGACCGAGAATTGTTTCCGAGAATGCAAAGAGGACCGCTCCGACGATTAGTGCAGGCAACGCCGAAGCGTTTGCGGCCAGGCTGACCAGATTTTGAAGCTGAACCATGTCGCGCTGTTGAAACAACTGCGGAACGTCCGAAATGATCGCGGTGTTGGTGATCTGTAAAGGAATCGTCAGAAACGCCAGCATGCGCTGCGCGACGGCGTAGATGGCCAGTACCGCGGGAGCAGCAAACGAACCGGCCAACCAGATATCTGTCTGAGCGATCCCAACACCTAAAACCTGAGTCATCATCAACGGGATTGCCAGCGCCGCCAACGTGAGCTTGCTTGTTCCACCAGAACCGACCACAGCAGGCCCATCCTGACTTTGCAGGTTCATTGAAACACATCTTCGGTTGAGTTGAAACAGCTTTACACAGACAACCGGCAACGTAACAACGAACGCCGCCGCGTAACATCCAAACGTGATCGTAAGATTCAAAGGGCCCTGCCAGAAGGCCACGCCCAGAAGAACAAGAAACAAAAGATGGGGCAGCGGGCCACCAGCGACACTACCAAAAAGGTTCGACCAAATTCGATCATGAAACCCACGTGCTGATTCTGCCAACATCAGGTGCAGTGAACGCAGCAGCGCCGAAACCGAAAACAAAAATGCGACAAGATTCGGGTTTCCGACTCCCGCAACCGCCAACCAGTTGCTCGCCAAAATGTACGCCAACGTCGCGAGCGCGATACTGGCGATAACGACGACCGGAATCAACATCTTCAACAACTTTGTCGTTGAAACTACATCCGTCGAACTTCTCTTTGCGTCCTGAGCTTCGGCAATCAATTTGACGACCGCAACGTTCAGGCCACAATTTGAAAAGAGGCTAATCAATACCAAGAAGCTGAATAGGAGAATAAATATCCCAAACTCTTCAGGCGCTAGCGCCCTTGCCAGCAACGCATTGAATCCGAAAATGGCGACGAACGCCATCAGTCGAGATATCAAAACAAAAAGAGCGCTCGACGCGAACTTCTTTATAAGTGATTCATTCATGAACTTACCTCAGCGTTCTTGGGGGGGACCTAGAACGCCCCTTCGCGCAGAAGTACGGTCTTGAATGTGCGCCCGATGATATAGAAGTCAAACCAGACCGACCAATTCCGCACGTAGTAGTCATCAAGCTCGACGCGGCGATCGTAAGTCGTAAGGTTGCGTCCGGAAACCTGCCAAAGCCCCGTCAGTCCCGGTTGAACTCGGATATAGTTTTCGAGAATCGATTCATAGCGTTCGACTTCGCCAACAACGATTGGACGCGGCCCCACCAGCGACATTTCCCCGACCAAAATGTTCCAAAGCTGCGGAAGCTCGTCGAGGCTTGATTTGCGGAGGATGCGACCAGGTAATGACACGCGCGGATCATTTTGCAGTTTATAGGTTGCATCCCATTCGGCTTTTGCTTCTGGGTTTTCAGCTAAGTGTTTTTCTAAAATTTCGTCTGAGTTGACCGCCATCGTGCGGAACTTCCACGCTTTGAAACGTTTTCCGTTCTTACAAATTCTCTCATGGCCAAAAAACAATGGGCCTGGATCAGCAATCTTTAACCAAACGGCAATCATCGCGAAAAAAGGAAGACCAAAGAAGAGAACCGCACACGAGATCGCCAGATCCACCAAACGTTTGGCGATCTTGCTCGACGGTAGCATCAAACGGTCTTCGAAGGAGATCCCGCCGTTTCGACCAATCGCTTGAATCGAGGGCAGTCTTGAGTCATCGGGCTGCGTGACGATTCTAACGAAAGACTTCAAATTGCTTTTGATAAATGCGCTCAGTTCATTTTCAGTCCGGCCGCGGCGATGGACCAGAGACACGTGCGCGTTGTTGGCTTCAGATATTCTTTTAGCATCAGAGACCTTACCCAGATGATATTGGCGAATATCATCGGGGCAACTATTTGGAACGTCATCCTGCACGAACCCGACGGGCCTCAAGCCAAGATACTTGTTTCTCATATGGTTGTCGTACAGTTCCGATATGCGGCGGTCCGCAGAAAACACAAGGCAGCGGACTCCCCACCAATTCGTTCTTGCAAGGAGGCTCCTCCCGACGGCTCGAAAGACAGGCATCAAGATCAACAGCAAAGGGAACATGAGCGCGGTGATGACCCAATGCGGATTCTGATGATAGAACATCGCCCAAGTCGTCATGATGTAAAG
>CALDEW010000100.1 GCA_937942355.1 uncultured Pirellulaceae bacterium
GCTCACTGAGAACCTCCCCCCAAATCCACCAAAGCAATAACCGAGAAATTCGGTCGCCTCCGTTTTCTGGAAGGAACTCTTGTCGTGGTTGACCACCAGTTTCAGTTTCGTTGTTAAGTATCTCTCCACCGAACCGAAGACACGTGCGGCTGCTTTCTCTGTCTTGGTAAATACCAGAAAGTCGTCCGCATAACGTACAAAGCGATGTCCACGTGACTCCAACTCCTTGTCAAAATCATCCAGCAGGATGTTGGCAAGAAGCGGGGAAAGTGGGCCGCCTTGCATCGTCCCCTCGGTCGCCCGACCTTTCAAGCAAGCTTTACTCGCCGGTACGCAAACAGATCTCCCCGAATAAGGGTGTGTACTTTCGCTGCACAAGTGCATTGTCTACCTGTCCGCGCACTGAGCAACGGCGTTGTGAGATTGAAACTTCACTATCGCGTTAACGGGTCTGATCGCAACCGGGGCATCGCGGGCAACGAGTCACGTTTTTGACAATTGCGGTGGGAACGTTTAGACACATCTCTTTATTGGCCGCTTCAAGTCAATGCCATCTGCATACGCGCAGACGGGCCAGTTCAACCCGCGATCTATCCATCAGCCTGCGGCCGCTGGATAGATCTCAATACGTTATACGGCTTAAAAGGTGAGCGAACCCTTTTCAATCTCGCAGAATCAGACTCAAAACTGGATTGCCTACCAGAATGGCCTACAATATAATGGAGTTTAACAATGAAAATGGAGGCTCAGATGACTGGTGGCACCACAAACAACATAAAAACTGCTGCGATTGAGACGATTCGCGCGCTTCCTGATGAGGCAGACTGGAACGACGTAATGTATCGCATATACGTTCGGCAAAAGATCGAAGTGGGACTGAAGGACGTTGAAAATGGAGACACCGTCTCGCATTCGGATGTTGTAAAACGTTACGGAATTACTGAATGAAAGTTGAGTGGACCAAAACGGCACTTCTGGATCTGGACAGCATCCGAGACCGTATTTTCAGCAGTTCACCCGTATACGCAAAAATAACGGTGGAGATAATTCTGGATCGTTGCGGTCAGCTTGAAGCATTCCCGATGTCTGGTTCGGCTGTACCAGAGTATGGGCGCGAGGATATTCGGGAGATTTTCGAGTACTCCTACCGTATCATTCACCAAACTACCAAAGAATCGGTTTTCATTCTATCGGTACTGCATGCATCTAACCCGCTTCCCCAAAAACCACCGACCGCCGTATAACAAATGAGTGCTTGATTTCGCGGGGGCATTTTTTGGAACCCGAAGTAGGTGAAGATGTTGCTTGAAGTTGCTGGTTTGAAGGTCGTTTGATCCCGCCGAAGCTCAAACACTTTGTTCAAGAAGCCCGCCGTTGCACTTTGGGGGGCTGCGGAGCGGTCAGCCTTGTTTTTCGTTTTTCAATTGGACGCTGCGCGTGCCCCCGTCGCACGTAGTGGACGAGGCAACGAGTCCGGCATCTGCATTCAACGTTGCCAGTAGTCCCGCGGCATCTAAACATCGGCCGGACTCATGGCTTCGTCCACTACGCTAAGATTTAAAACGGCATGGTCATTTCCATATCGTACGGATCTCGCAGACCTTCCCCCAAACGCTTTAGCGCCTCGGTCTCGATTTGACGGACACGTTCACGAGTGAGCCCCAGTTTTTCGCCGATCTCTTTAAGGGTATGAGGATCGGTGTTTTCCAAACCAAACCGCATCTTCAGAACGGCGGCCTCGCGTTCGTCCATGTCATGCATCATCGACTTAACGTGTCGCAACACATCATTCTCCAGCATCGTGTCGGCGGGGCTTCTCATGCGATCATCCATCACCATTTCGCCCAGTGACCAACCGGAATCTGACTGGTCCGATTGCGGGGTCGAGTTATAAATCTGGATGGCTTTCTTGATGATCGGTAACTTCCTCTTGGGCAGCCCCAATAGACGCGCCACCTCTTCTGGCGTTGGGTTTCGACGAAGCTCATCCGTCAAACGCACCGTCGCTCGCCGCCATTTCGAAAGCAATTCAACCATATAGGCCGGGATGCGGATCGTTTTCGCTGAATTGATCAACGCGCGCTTGATTGATTGCTTAATCCAGTAACTGGCATAGGTACTGAAACGGGTGCCGACATCGGGGTCAAAACCTTCGACCGCGCGAAGCAAACCGAGATTGCCTTCTTCGATCAAATCCTGCAGACCTAAGCCTTTGCCGGTGTAGCCGCGTGCAATATTGACGACCAAACGAAGGTTGGCTCTGACCATATGGTCGCGCGCCCGCACATCACCTTTTGCAATTTGTCGTGCCAAGTCTTTTTCTTCCTGTGCCGACAGAAGCGCAGTTTCGTTGATCTCACGCAGGTAAGTTTCCAGGGGCGTTTGCAGGCTGGATTCGCGTTTTTTCTTGCGGGCCTTCTTTAAATCCTGAAGTTCCGACTCAACATTTGCGTTGGTCTCTTTTTCGTCATCTCGAAGCATATTAATTCTCATGGAGCGAGGGGGAGTTTGTGCTTTGTTCCATAGCTATCGTCGCCAAACGAGAAGTGCATGCACTCTTGTTAAACTTTGCCGATTTGAAAGGAAACTAACGATTATCCGAATTCACGAAGATGAGTAAGCTGATTCAGCTATCATTCAGCTAACAAATCCTCACCATTGCCGTGTCTCAGCCCCAAAATGTTTCACCATCCTGTGGAATAAGAACGTGAACCAATTTGCACCGCATGCAAACTCTAACAAAGAGGTGTTTGAATGAACTGGAGCTTTCGAAAGTCCGATTTAGGAAGATAAAGTGTTGCTCTTCACTCTCTCTCCTTCAAAGGTCATTCTCATGGCACGCTCGAGAAACAAACGCAGATCATTAAGCTACAAATCACTCGAAAGCAGGCGGTTGTTGGCGGGCGATACGTCGTTCTTCTTTGATTCGGGCACCGGCACGCTGTTCGTGACTGCCGCCGAAACCAATGTCGCAGGTGCTAACTTCGCCAACGAAATGACGTTCTCTTTAGACAGTGTCACCAATGAACTGGTGGTCAACGAAGCGAATTGCCCTCAGCAGCGTTTTTCAACGAGCGGCCTCAGCCAGATCAGTTATCGAGGAACCTTCGGAAATGACTTGGTGCTCAACACCACCGACATCGACATGCGCGTGGTCAGCTTTGCCGGCGATGACGACATCACAACCGGCGGCGGCAATGATCGCGTTATCGCGGGCAACGGCAATGACATCATCCGCACCGGCGACGGCGACGATTTCGCGACCGGCAACAGAGGCGACGACCAAATTCTCGAAGGCGAAAATGATACCGGACGAGACCGTTTCTTCGGTGGCGAAGGCATCGACACGATCGAATCGGGCGCCGGTGATGACTTTGTGATCGGCCACGAAGGCAACGACATCATTCGTTTGGGTACGGGGAACGACATCGCTCTGGGAATCGAGGGCGCCGACCAAATTGATGGTGGCGATGGTCGTGACCTAATTTATGGCGGAGAGGGAGACGACATCATCAATGGAGACGCCGGAACTGATCGCATTCTTGGTCAGGAAGGCAATGATGTCATTTCAGGTGGCGAAGGAAACGATACGCTAATCGGACACGACGGCGGGGACACACTCGACGGAGAAGACGGCAACGACACCATCATTGGCGGCGAAGGCAACGACGACCTTATCGGTGGGCTGGGAAGGGATCGAATCATCTCGGCCGTCGCTAACTCCAGCAACCTAAGCTCGGGCCAAGACAACATCAGCACAGGCGATGACACCGAAGCGGATGTCGTCACAGGACATCCCGCCGACAGGCTATTTGGTGAGAGCAACGATGTCATCATCGACGTGAACCAAGTGCGGCTCACTCGTCAAACACAATTTCTCCAAGCCAACGCGAATCGGCCAGGCTGGAATGTGACCGATAGCGGATTACAGTATCGAATCGCTGCCCTAGGCAGCGCAATTCAACCGAGCTCTACCGATCGAGTGCGCGTCAACTACGTCGGAACTTTCATTGACGGTGTAGAGTTCGACGCCAACGACGACATATCTTTCGGACTGAATCGAGTGATCGCAGGTTGGACCGAAGGTTTGCAATTGGTTGGCGAAGGCGGCACGATCGATTTAGTAATTCCAGCAAGCCTTGCTTACGGGGACGCCGGCATACCCAGTATCCCCGGCGGATCGACCCTGTTGTTTACAGTCGACCTAATCGAAGTTGTGTAAAACTTCGTCACGAAGCCTTCGTCACAAAGCCTTCTTCCGGCGCGGTGGATTAATCTGAAAGATTCTTTAATTTCCGATTGTCAGCCAACCTGGCTGATCTTGGTCTTGAGTGCTATTGGCGAAACGAAGCGGATTGCCGGCTGGCATTGGATTGGGAACGTCGATAAGAAACTTTGTAACCGTTCACGGAATTTAGGCGAAAAAGCTTGGTGCTTCTGCGCGGTTCAGCTTTGCGTTGATTGATTTTAGCAAGAAATCGAAGAAGTTCTTGTTCTGCTTTTTGCAGGTCGCGATTGCCGTCCACATGCGCTCGTTGTAGCGCTGGCCCGCTTCGCTTCGCGTGCCTTGGGTGATCCGACGGTCAATCACCATGTGGCGAATCTGTTGCTCGCTGTGGTTGTTGGTTGGCGCGACGCCAGTGGCCTCGGTGAAGCGGAAATAATCCTGCGACATGTCGTAAGTGCTGCCGTCGGTCACATCTACCACCGCGAACCGCGCACCCAGTTCTTCTTGCCGTTGTTTTTGAAGCTTGTTTCGTCGCTGCCAAGTTG
>CALDEW010000101.1 GCA_937942355.1 uncultured Pirellulaceae bacterium
GTAAAACAGTTCGCGTAAACTTCGACCGCCGTACCAATAAGTTACCTTCCGGCCCGTCTTCAAGTTCTTGAACAGCTCAAAGATGTGGCTGCGTAGCGGAGCCATCCCTGCACCACCACCGATGTAAACCATTTCCGCATCGGTATCCTTGATGAAGAATTCACCGTAGGGTCCTGAAATCGTAACCTTGTCACCCGGTTTGAGATTGAAGATGAACGATGACATCTTTCCAGGCGGTGTGCCTTCAGGGGCACGCGGCGGTGGAGAAGCAACACGCACGTTGAGCATGATGATTCCCTTTTCGCCGGGGTAGTTGGCCATCGAGTAAGCGCGAATGACGGTTTCGTCGACTTTGGAAACGTATCGCCAAACGTCGTACTTGTCCCAGTCAGAGTGATACTCTTCTTCGATGTCGAAGTCTTTGTAATTGACGACGTGAGGTGGTGCTTCGATCTGAATGTAGCCACCGGCGCGGAATGCGACGTCTTCGCCTTCGGGAAGTTCGAGTACCAATTCCTTGATGAAGGTCGCGCGGTTTTCGTTGGAACGAACGGTACATTCCCATTTCTTGGTTTCGAAAGCTTCGTGAGGCACTTCGATTTCCATATCCTGTTTCACCGCCACCTGGCAAGACAAGCGGCATCCCTCACGCGCCATCTTTTTGTTGATGTGTCCCTTTTCTGTATCGAGAATGTCGCCACCGCCGGCGTGGACTTTCACCAAGCACTGGGCACAGGTTCCGCCACCACCACAGGCCGAAGAAACGAAAATTTCTGCGTCTGCCAAAGCGTTCATCAATTTGCCACCGGCAGGAACGACGATTTCCTTTTGCCCGTTGACCATGAGTTTGACATCGCCCTCGGCAACCAAAGATTTTCGGGCCACCAGAATCAAACCCACCAACACTACGACCACAGTAGTGAAGATACCAACGCTGGTTAAAATTAAAGGAATCATATCAATTTCGAGTTGTAATGAAGGATTTTTTTAATCGACTCTGCCGGACTCAGATAACCTCAAGCTGCACTCGCCGCTGATGGACGGCGTTTTGTGCTGATCTATGAATTTAGATTCCGCCAAACGCTTGGAAGCCCAACGCCATCAGGCCTACGATGATAAACGTGATTCCAAGCCCACGCAGAGGAGCAGGTATATCGGAGTAACGCAGTTTCTCTCGGATACCGGCCAGTCCAGCGATCGCTGCCGCCCAGCCAAATCCGCTGCCCAGACCGAACACTACGCTTTCGACGAAGGTATAGTCGCGTTGCTGCATGAACAGGGTTCCACCAAGAATCGCACAGTTTACGGTGATCAGAGGCAGGAAGATTCCCAGCGAGTTATAAAGTGCCGGGAAGAACTTATCCAACGTCATCTCCAGAATCTGCACCATCGCCGCGATCACACCGATGAAACAAATCAGACCTAGAAACTCAAGGTCCGCCGGTACGAAATAAGCACCTTCCTTGAGAATCAATGAATTGATCAGGTTGTTAGTAGGAACCGTAATAGTTTGTACCACGATAACTGCGACGCCAAGCATCAAGGCTGTTTTGACATTCTTGGAAACCGCCAAGAAAGTACACATCCCCAGGAAATACGCCAGGGCCAAGTTATCCACGAACGCAGAACGTAAAAATAGTCTGCTGAGGTCTGTAAACATTTCCATGGTAATACCCTACGCCTCTTCTATTTGGTCTGTCTTCCACATCCGCAACGCGCAGATGAAGAAACCGATAATGAAAAATGCCGATGGTGACAAAAGCATCAAACCATTGGGCTCGTACCAACCCCCGTCGCTTTGCAGTGGCAAAACGGTAATGCCGAACAATTTTCCGCTGCCAAAGAGCTCTCGAAAGAAGCCAACCACCATCAGGATCAGGCCGTAACCCAACCCGTTACCGATGCCGTCCAGAAAACTGTCCTTGACGCTGTTCTTCATCGCGAAACCTTCGGCGCGGCCCATCACGATACAGTTGGTAATGATCAAACCAACGAAAACCGAAAGTTCCTGCGATAGTTTGAACGCGAAAGCTTTTAGCACTTGATCCACCACGATCACCAAAGACGCGATGATGGTCATCTGCACAATGATTCGAATACTAGAGGGAATGCGATGACGGATCGCGGCAACCGCAGCACCTGAACAGGCCGTTACCACGATCACAGCGATGGACATCACCAAGGAGGTCGAAAGCTGCGTCGTAACCGCCAGTGCTGAACAGATTCCCAGCACTTGCAATGCGATCGGATTGTTATCAAAGACCGGATCCATGACCAGGTCGGAATTACTTTTAGCCATTGGTATTGTCTCCTTGGGTAACCATTGAGGTTTCCGCAGAGGTTCCTTTTTTCTGTTTGATGTAAGGGCCAAAACCCTCTTCGCCCAACCAGTATTTCATCATATTAGAGACACCCTTGGACGTAATCGTTGCACCGGTCAAAGCGTCGATGCTGTAGTCGTCATCAGGCGCTGATTTGACCACCTGCACTCGCACGTCGCCGCTGTCTCCGAAGATCTTCTTGCCAGGCCATTGAGCCCGGAATTTCGGGCTTTTGATTTCGCCACCCAAACCCGGTGTCTCCGCATGTTCGTAGAACGTGAGTCCGGCGACGGTTTGCAGGTCTGGCTCAACCGCCAGAAAACCCTTCATCATCGACCACAGGCCGTAACCGCGAACCGGGAAGACGTACTTTTCGACGTCGCCGGCTTCCGATTTCAGAATGTAAACGTGAGAAAACTTCTCGCGATACTTGATCCCGACGAGATCTTCACCTTTGGGGATTTGTGCGCTGACCGAAGGTTTCTTTGACTTCGACGCCCAGACCTGACTGTATTTGGTCAGTGTCTCTTCTGGTGATTCCATTTTTTTACCGGCAGCGCTAAGCGCTTCCATCGCCTCTTCAACGGCGGGTTGGCCAGTTTCTAGGTCGATGATCTCAACCTCAAAACGTTCGCCAAACAGTTTGTTGATGTCGTCCGCAGAGCCGAGGTCTTCAAAACCAGTCACGCTCAGCAGATTCGCCTTGCGATCAAGCGCTACGTTGGCGTCTTGAAGGCTTTTCAAACCGACCGCCGCTGTGGAAACGACCAATGAGCAAACCACGCACAAGACCACCGCCAAAATAAGGACGTTTATCGGGGAGTTAATATCTTTTTGCTTTTTATCCTGCTGCATAGCGTGCAGTCCTCCGTTTAATGTTGGCTTGGACAACGAAGTAATCAATCAGCGGAGCAAACACGTTAGCAAACAAAATGGCCAACATGATGCCTTCGGGAAACGCCGGATTGATGGCTCGGACCAATACGGTCAGGAATCCGATAACGAATCCGTAAACCCATTTTCCCGTCGGCGTCATTGCCGCCGAAACAGGGTCCGTTGCCATGAAGACGGTACCGAATGCGAATCCGCCAATTACCAAGTGCCACATAGGCCCAAGGTTGGTCACAGGTTCTTCGGTGGGGATCAAGGCAAGCAGACCAGAGAAAGCGAACATGCCGAACACGGTACCCGCCATAATTCTCCATGAACCGATTCGAGTCGCGATCAGAACGATGGCTCCAAACAAACAACAGATCACGCTGGTTTCGCCCATCGAACCGTGAATGTTTCCGATGAAGTAGTCCCACCAAGTCACTCCGGCTTGCGTGGACATCGCTTGCGAGATCTCCGCAGTTGTGCCTGATGCTGCATTTGCAACAGCACCCAAAATTGTTGGGGCGGTGTATCCATCAACAGCTGTCCAAACAGCGTCGCCGGAAATTTTTGTTGGATAAGCGAAGTACAAAAACGCTCGGGCAGTAAGGGCCGGGTTGAGGAAGTTCCTGCCCGTGCCGCCAAAAATTTCTTTTCCAACGACAACGCCGAACATAATTCCGACGGCGACTTGCCATAGCGGAATCGTCGCCGGCAGCGTCAGCGGAAACAGCATTCCCGTCACGAGGAAACCTTCGTTAATTTCGTGCTTGCGAAGAATCGAAAAGATCAATTCGCAGTGGCCTCCCACGACCATGCAGACAATGTAGACGGGAAGGAAATACAGGGCTCCATGGAGCATGCACGGCAGAATACTGCCGGGACTAAGAAAGGACCCACGATTGTAAGTGACGTCGATGCCCAGCGCTTCGAGAACTGAGTAACGCCAATTGCCACTCCATAGTCCTTCGGCAATTGTGAAGCCCGAGGGAACCTCGGCCGCACCGGCAGCGAAGATCTTTTGGGCTTGAAATCCCGTGTTGTACATCGCCATCAAGATGCAAGGAATCAACGCCACGATGACCATCGTCATCATTCGTTTGGTGTCGATCGCATCGCGTACGTGCGTGTTACCCTTGGCGACTTCGCCTGGGGTGTACAGAAACGTATCGTTCGCTTCGTACAGAGGATACAGTTTTTCAAGTGGCCCACCCTTGTGAAAAAGAGGCTCCACCTTGTCCAGCATACTACGCAACATGTTCGTTATCCCTCTTTTTCGATGAGCGTTAGATTCTTTCGCAGAATCGAACCGTATTCGTACTTGCCGGGGCAGACATAAGTACATAGTGCGAGATCTTCTTCGTCCAACTCTAACGCACCGAGCGTTTGAGCCAGTTCGGTGTCGCCAGTTTGGGCACCGACAATAAGCGCTCGCAACAATTGTGTCGGTAACAAGTCCATGGGCATCACTCGTTCATAGGTTCCCACGGGAACCATTGCCCGTTTACTGCCGCCAGAACTGGTCGTCAGTGGAAACAGTTTGCCCTTGAGCCATGAACCGCCGTAAATTTTTGTGACAGAGAACTTGTCGAAGCCAGGTTTCTGCCAGCCCAGAAACTCACGATGTGTGCCTTCTTCAAGCACGGAGATCTGGTTGTCGTAGCGGCCCAAGTAATCAACGACGCCTTCGGCGGTGTGCCCCGAAAAGACAGAACCGGAAATGACGCGCGCATTATCACCGACGGTGCGACCAGATAGCACATCGGAGATGCTGGCTCCCAGTCGTGTGCGAATCAAATTGGGTTTGTCGACCAGTGGACCGGCAACTGAGACGACGCGTTCGGTCATCAATTTGCCAGTGGTAAACAAGTGACCGATGGCGATGACGTCCTGATATCCAATATGCCAGACAGGTCGAGACGATGGGCCGACGGGGTGTAGGAAGTGAATATGCGTTCCGACCAAACCTGCCGGATGAGGGCCCGAGAATTGAGAGAACGTCACGTTGGGGACGTTGTCGCCTGGCACACGTGAATCATCGCGAGTGCAAACGTAGGTCTTGCCGGTCGTCAGTTGCGCGACGACTTGAAGACCACTGATAAATAGATCTTTATTAGCGTCGATCACCAATTCAGGATCCGCAGCCAAAGGATTGGTGTCCATCGCCGTAACGAAAATCGCATCCGCTTCGCTTCCAATGACAGGCACTTTGCTGAAGGGTCGCGTGCGAAAGGCTTGGAATAGACCCGCTTTAACCAGCTGAGTTTCGATCGTCTCTTTATTGAGTGCTTTGAGATCGTTGTGCGAATCAAATTGAATCCCATCGCCGTCCTCGACATCGATGATCATCGATAAGAACTTACGTTTGGCGCCTCGATTCACCTCTCGCACGGTGCCTGTCGCTGGCGAAACGTAAGTCACACCCTCGTTCTTTTTGTCGGTGAAAACGGGCTGGCCGAGCTGAACTTTGTCTCCGGCGGAAACCAGCATCGTTGGTTTCATGCCGTGATAATCATCGCCTAATAGAGCGACAGATTTGATTTCAGGTCCTGCTTGGATCGCCTGAACGGGCTTGCCCGCTAGCGGCAGGGTCAGCCCTTTTTTTATGGGATGTATCATGCGTTTTGTAGGGTTAATGGCATTACAGAGACCGGGCGATCACCATTAATTACTAGCAACCAACCGGACAACGTATTTTGATTATCTTATCGACATCGTGAAAATTTTCACATAGTCTTTTTATTAAATCACCGTTAAAAGCGACTTGATTCAACGGCCGAGCGCAGACTTTATTCAAGGGAAGAAACTCCCCAGACGTTTGCAGTTAGCGATGAAGTTGCTTCCGTTAGAAACGCCTTCCCTGCGCACGAGCAGCGGATAAGCAGTTCTTGACCGGTGATAGCTTCCAAGGGAGTCAAAGTAACGCCGTTGGAAAGACTTCTCATTCGCTGGCGGCATCTTATTCAAATGCTCGAAATTCGCAATCATGGCTGTGCGAAAAAGGTGTTTATCCTGACAAGGCAACACCGAGCGCTTGATAGAGCTTAAGCATTGGAGAAGAAGGGGCAGCAACCGCCGGCAGGTCGGTGAACTACTTAGCCATTATGACACATCAAAACATGACACATCGAAACAACGCAGGCCGGTCGCACCTGAGGGAGCAAAGATTTCAGGTCGTGGCATTTACTTCTTGGCAGTCGCAGTATGATCGTGAACGATCTTCCACTGCCGGTAAATGAGTTTCATTACCAATGAGAAATTTCCGTTCACCTTTTTATCGGCCAACTGATGAACGAAACGTCCGGTGACGAACGCGGATTCTTTGCCGGCCATCTCAGTTTTGAGATCCTTGAATTCAATCGTACCCATTTCTCCTTCGGGATACTTTTTACGATAGTTGGCATAGGCCATTGCCCATCCAAAAGTTGTGTCGCCGGCTCCGCTGATCATTAACCCTTTGTCATTCCAATAAGCATCCATATATCCATCCAAATCCCCTCGATTCCAGGCTTTCACTTGCGCCATCAAAACCTTTTCGATTTTCGCTTGGGCTGTTTTGGCTTGAGTCGATTTAGCATCGTCAGCAGCGGTTGTTTTCTTCCCTCCTGACCCCATGGAAGATTTCGACTCCCTGTCCAAACCACCCGGTGAGTCATTTGCTGTCAGCGACGTCGACGCTTCAGGAGTTCCTGCATCAGTTGAGGTCCATTGAGCGACCATTGGGGGCAAACGGTCTTTGGCGACGTAAAAGCCCATCCAGGCTAACGCAAACATGATGGCGAACAGGAGAAGGTCGTTTTTCATGGCTGTCTTCTTTTTACTTTTTGTCTTCTTTGTTTTTTGGCATGGCCGAATAAGTTTTGTCGATGCGGACGTCACTGCATCTACGAAGTCAGTCTTATTGTAACCCGGCGGCGCAGTGCCTGCTAAATCCGCTGGTGACAAACCAATGACTCGACCGAAATGCTCCGCTATAAACGCTATAACCATCCCTCGCCGCACTGGTACTGGTTCTCATCCGATCGAAACACGCTTGCCCGTTCGGGCGGCTTCATAAATCGCCAAAATCACTTCCACGCTTCGTCGTCCTTCTGCGCCATCGATCTTTAGCGCCGAATTATTGTTGATCGCATTCACAACGTCGGCAAATTGCTTCGCATGGGCCGCGTGCCCAATGGCAGCAGGATCCGCAGCACCACCGCCGGTCTCAGTCATCGCGGCGTATTTTTCAATGATCGCTTTATCGTCGGCTTTCTCTTGAGCGAACTGCCATGTTTTGATGTCTTCTTCCTCGATCACCGCAGAACCTTGGTTGCCATGAATTTCGATCTTTTTAAGCATGCCCGGAAACGCGGCAGTAGTGGCCTCGATGACGCCGAGCGCCCCGTTTTTAAATTTGAGACTCGCGGTCACGACGTCTTCGACTTCGATTCTCTCATGAGCCAGTGTGGCAGCCTGAGCAGAGACTTCGGCCACATCGCCCATCAACCACAGCAGCAAATCCACGCTGTGAATGGCTTGATTCATCAACGCCCCGCCACCGTCGAGTTCCCAAGTGCCTCGCCATTGACCCGAATCGTAATACTCCTGCGTGCGAAACCATTTGACGTAAGCATCGCCTAACGTCAACGTTCCGAACCGTCCTTCGTCGATCGCATTTTTTAGCAAGATACTTGAGTCATGAAACCGAGACGGGAAAATCGTAGAAAGCGTGACGTCATTTTGTTGGCAAGCCTCAATTATTTTATCGCAGCGCTCCGTCGTTACCTCCAGTGGTTTCTCAACGATGACATGCTTTTTTGCATTGGCGGCGGCAACGGCGGGATCAAGGTGAGCGCCGCTGGGCGTGCAGATGGTAACGACATCGATGGCCGGGTCGGCAAGCATGTCTGCCAGTTCCGCGTAAGCTTTGCCGCCGTGTTCGGCCGCGAAGGCCTCCGCAGCTTCCATGCGACGGCTCTGGCAGGCGACTAAGTGAGCGCCTTCGATTTCGTTGATGGCTTTCGCGTGAAAACCGGCGATCATACCGCAGCCGACGATTCCAAATCCGAGTGACATTTTTTGGGCCTTATAGGGTTGTGAGAAAGTGATGTCTTGTCCAAGCCCCTTTTTATGTAAGGGGCGTGATCAGCAATTTTTAACAGATATATCGACGTTGCAATACTCAAATGATGTTCAAAAAAAACCAACGACAAAGTCTACGATGCCTGCGGGGGCAGCAAGGCCCTCTTCACTGAGGCTATCCTCCTGGGGGAAGAAAAGCTGCTCAAGCGTGAAGACGACCATTGAAAATGTGTTAAGCAAAAAATGGGTGACGATGCACGGTACAACGCTTCCCGTTTGTCGATAAATGTAACATAAACCTAAAGCCAAAAAGAAGATTGGGATCGGAGCCGGCCCTTGGCCAATATGTACCGCTGCAAACAGTAATGCAACGATAAACACGGGGGCCCAAGTCTTTTGATGTTGGAATTCCGGCTTGCTGGTGTACGTCGAAGCCGAGCTGGCATACGGGTTCACTTCTTGGGGATCGTCAGCGATGAGGCCTTGTTCAGATTGTGTGGTTTCGGGCCTGACAGTGCCGCCGATCAATCCACCGGCGAAATCATTTGGATTCGCGAAACAGCGTAGTAACCATCCCAGCAAAACCACGCGGAACAGCACCTCTTCGCTAACCGGCGCGACAATGGTGGCCGTCCACCAGGCCGAAACGATCGCCAGCAAAGGGCTATTTGGCGAAGCCATCTCCATCGTCGGGTGCTCATACTCCCAGAAGTTCGTTAGCACGGCCTGCAGCAACAACATCGGCGGAACGAATAATAGGAAGCCATAAAATCCTAATTTCAGATCTTGAATCAAAGATCCGGGTTTCAGCCCCGCAGCTCGAACGTCACCGTAGCGATTCGCTAGATACCACAACGTGAGCCCGGCTGCGATAAATTGAGCCGTGCCAGCTGAAAAGTTGATCACGGTCATGTGCTCAAGATCTTCAAAATCAAACTCCCGTATGCCCGTCAACAGCGCTGATAGTGACAAAGCAAACGCTTGGCTGGATACCGTAATCAGAATTGCGGCAACCACATCAAGGAACCCCAAGGGAGCGATTCTCGATGCGCTTGGGGACAGGCAGTGAGGCCGGCTGTTTTTGTGCGCGTTAATAATTCGCCACCACATGGCAATGGAGGCTGCTATCAGAACAACCACTACCAGGGAGCTTAAAAAATCTGCCATTAATCCTGAACCTAAGCCGACTCGTTAGAAGACAAGTTCAAAAGTTTCGCAGCGATTTGAACATAGTTCCACCCTGACTGCACGGTTGACCACAAAGAAAGCCAAATGAATACGATCATTGTGTACCAGATCCAAGCCGGAACTGAAGCGGCGGCGGACTGATTCGCCGCTGCTGCTGCTTCAGCGGAATTATTATAGATCAACGCCAACAAGCAACTTACAACGGCGATACACTGAAACCACATCTTCAACTTGCCTGCCATGTTCGCAGAGAAGTCTCCGCCGCTACCTTCTACCATGGATCGAATGACGGTAACCAAAAGTTCTCGACCTACGACGATGATCGCCATCGAGCCCATGATGCGCGCGTACCACGGGAACGCGGGTGACTGATTCGACATCTCCAGAGCCAAAAGCAGGTACGTTCCGCAGATCAATATCTTGTCACAAAACGGATCGAGGATGCGGCCCAATTTTGTCACTTGATCGTATTTTCGAGCGTACCAACCATCCATCCAGTCGGTGCCCGCAGCGATTAGGAACAGGACCAAGGCGACTTGGTAGAAACCCGCTTCGAGAAACGCGAAAACTCCAACGGCCAAAACAAGTCGAGCAGCGGAGATTTTGTTGGGTACGTTCCACACGGTACTTGACGGTGTCGATTGCGTTTCAGATTCGTTGGTGGTCTGATTCAAGATTTGGGCCCTCTGGCAATGGTCGCTGCGACTAACGGCTTTCATTCTAAGGGACAGCATCCAAATAGATATCTTCGAAGGTAACGAAGGCGCTTAATTCTTGTGATTTCTGAGTTAGAAAAGCTGCGTCGTTAGGTTGGCGACTTCTCCAGAATCACTTTCCAAGTCAGACCGAATCTGTCGGTCACGATTCCATATCGCTGAGCAAAGAGAGTTTCGGTCATGGGCATTTGCACGTTACCGCCAGCAGATAGCCGAGCGAAGAACTGTTCGGCTTGGTCAGCGTCGTCGGCGCGAAGCGCCAACGCGAACCCGGTAAAAGCCACTGGACTTGGATCGCTCCCGCCGCTGGTACAGCCAACGTCACTGGCCATGATTTTTGTTGAACCAACAACGAAGGTAGCGTGGAAAACTTTGCCAGCCAATTCTGGGGCGGTTTTGAACTCGTCCACAGAATCGCCGAAACGTGTGAGGTGAACACACTCAGCGCCGATTGACTCACAATAAAAATCGACCGCCTCTTCGGTCCGCCCGAAGAAGTTCAGAGTGATATCCACGTCCATCGCTGATCAACCGAATCGTCTTAAAAGTTAACGTGGTGTGGCAAACCAGCGGTTTCATTTTACTTTTTTTCCAACACAAGCGTCTTAACGCCTTCTTTGCTATCGAAAGTTGTTGGGCGATTTTCGCCGGGGAGACCCCAGCAGATTACCAGTTTATCGCCTTGCATGGCGAGGATGCCGGCCGAATCTTTCACGCCATCGCGATGAGAAATCATGTCAATCCAAGGGTACGGAGAATTCTTAGCCGCCGGCAGTTTGTATTTGGCTGCCTCTTTACGATCACCAATCGCGATCGTCATCGAGTCGTCCTCGAACTTGACCAGCATTTTTTCCAACGTCGCCGCGTCGGCGCGCCGTCCTCGTCGCGTTGCCGCTAGAACTCGCCAATCGCTTTGGATGGCTTCTTTCAAAGATTTTGCCGGTGCCTGCGGTCGTTTGGCAATACTGTCTTTAGGATTGGTTCGGTTGGTGGATCCAGAACCAGATTTTCTCGGGGCCTTAGATTTCGCAGCAACGGAATTCGAGGTCGAACCTGAAGCGCGGATAGCGCCAGCTCTCGATTGATTGAACAACCATTTATACAACTCTTTGTCGGCGTAGGCGGCGTCCCAAATATTGTGCTTGAATCCCGCAAGTTCGGAGTAACGAGGAGAGCCGCCAACTTCTTTTAAAGCGGCTACCATTGAGCGCGAGTGTTCGACTTCTACAACTTTATCGCTATCTCCATGGATGATCCACATTGGAGTTTTCTTAAAACGATTAACCACATCGAGATTCGTATCGCCTCCACCACAAAGCGGAACCGCAGCAGCGAAGGTAGAAGGCCGGCGAGCGATCATGTCGAAGGTGCCAAAACCTCCCATCGAAAGACCCGTTACGTAAACCCGATCCATGTCTATGTTGTCTGTGATTTGGATCGAGTTAATCAATTCTAAAGTTAATCGCATGGGCTCCGTCGGCTTAGGATCAAATTTCCCCTTGCCAGAGTTCTTCGCGGGGATGGTTGACCATTTCATGTCTTTGGGGCATTGCGGCGCAATAATTGTGGCCGGGAACTTTTGCATACCTTCGCGCGACGCAAGGTAATCCAGACCGTGCTTGAGTTGTGCAACGTTATCATCGCCTCGTTCTCCACTGCCGTGAAGGAATACGATTAACGGGAGGGGGCGACTATTACCTACGGTTCTTGGAGACAATTTGCGGTACTTCAATTCGCCGCCTGAAGGACTTTTGAAAATCTCTTTAGAGAATCGTAAATCCAGAAGCGCAATTGATTTCTCGTCCTGTTGGCTTTCGGGTTTCTTGTCCTGGCTTTTGCTTTTTTCCATTGCCTGAGAAGAATCGCGCTTCTCCTGAGAAGAATCGCGCATCTCTTTGGATTTGCTCTTCGTCGACGTCATTGAATCTTTGGCAGAATCGTCGGAAGTGGATTGTGACCCTGGTGCCTTGGACGTTTTGTCCGCAACATCAGCTTTCGTTGAATCGCTGGCCAAGAAAGCTTCGGAACTGGCGGGCGTCGCCTCTGGAGCTGCGAGGGAGATGACTTCGTTTAAATTCTGCGCATTGACTGCCGACCCATCACCTTCAACCTTAGGCGCGCCAGCAGAGTTGAAATTGCCGACTATCTGGTGGTAGGCATCGGTGACAACGTTTTCCTCTTCGAAGAACCCGTCGAAGTAAGCGCCGGTTGAAACGCCAGCGAGAATGCCGGCAACACAAATAAATGTTTTTCTAATCATGGTAGTGGAGCCACGCAAATAGCAAGTTGTTAGATTGCTGACGTGGTTGTTGGGAGACGTGTTAGAACTTTGAGGTCAAAATGCCTACCCAACTAGTATAGATACAGGCTGTTAGATTTTTTGGCCGATTGCAAAAATTTCTTCGACTTCTAACGTCTGATCATTGGATTGGAAAAGCGTCTCAATCGCACGTTTGTGGATTTTCATTTTCAATCCCCCTACCCCAATTGCCCCATAGCAGACTTTGCCCTGAATCTCTTTTGCTTTGTCAAATGCCCCAATCCCCGCAATTCCCGCAGGCGGAACGCCATTTAGGTCGATTGCCACTTCAAGATTGGGTAACGATTGCCAACTGTCATCCAGCAACTCGATGCCTGCTGCACCGGCCGCAAAAACTACGTGAGCGTTAGAAACGGCAGAATTGGTTTGATCGGAATTAGCGGTCTCACAGGGCTGAAATTTGCCTGCAGGTAATTGTTTTCTTAGCTGTTGGCAGATGCCTTCGGCTTTGTCTAAACGGCGTGAACAAATGTTGATTTGCGTGTTGCTGCCCTCCTTGGTCGCGGGTCCGGCGATCAAGTGTGCGATCCGCATTCCTACGGGACCGGTGCCGGCAACAATCGTGACCGTTTTATCATCGAGGTCAATGTGCTTTTGTGCGCAGATCACAGCGGCGGCTGCGGTCGTGTTGCTGCCGTTGGGGTCGGACATGAGTGATACGCGCATGGGACCAAAAAAACTGGCCTTTGCTTTGGCGACAAGTGCCTCAGATGCTTCCACATTACTTCCGCCAAAGAACAATGCCGTCGACTTCAGATCGTCTGTGCCGCGGGTGAAGATGGCTCCATGAACGAGGCCTTCGACCTGCGTTTCAGTCACGGCGTTGTGGCGAAAAAGATGATCAACACCAGAATCGATGGCGACCACGGAATCGAATGTGCTGGTTTGTGGGTCGGGGTCGAATTGGATCAGGATCTTGGACTTACTCATCGGGTTTTTGCTCAAACGTAAAATTGTCTTTGGGGTTAATCACAGTTAAAAAAAAAGCCCGCCTCAAAATGAAACGGGCCCTTTTTTGAATTCAACTGCGACTCAATTAGAATCCGCGGAAAGGATGAACTTCATCCTTCTTTGCGATCATCTCGTCCGCTGACGGAGAAGATTTCATCGCGCTGGCGATCGCTGCCTTGGTAGCGTTGTAGTTGTACTCGTAGATCTTCTTGTCGTCATCAGCTTGAGGGTGAATGAACACACCGCAAACACAGACAAGGTCTTCTGTTTGGTCTTTTGGGATGACACCGTCAGCCACGCTGTCAGCAACCGCTTTGGCGACGGCGGCTTGTGCTGGACCGAACATTTGAACCGCTTGCTTCATGCCCTTGATCGTCACTTTTGTGACCATGACAGTAGAAGGTTTTACGGCAACGTTGGGAGTGATCACAGCAAGCAGATTTGAGTGACCTTCAGACTGAGTCGACAACGCGTTTGCGAACGCGGTCCCAACAGGACCAGCCTTGCTGCCGATCATCAAGTCGATATGCGCAATTTCATTTCCATCGCCATCAAGGGCTTCACCGATAAACATCGACATATAATTTTCTCCTACTAAATGTTACGCACGAGGCGTGTTAGAATTCCGCCCGATGGAAGCTCAGATTTGTTTCTGAACGTCCACTGAGTTGGTTAGTTATTTCGGCGGTTGCGGGTACGCACACCGCCACGAATTGGATAGTTCCGTAAGAATATCAAAGTTAATTGACAATGCCAGCGGGGGTGAAGGGTTTTCGATGCTAAATCACTCACATGTGTTGGTAATTGGAGCCAGTGGTCGATTTCTCGCTCAATCTGCAATTCGATTAAGTTGCCAAGTTTCCGTGATCGATCTTTTCGCAGACGCCGATACCGGACAATTGTGCGCTGGATCCCAACAATTTTCACGTGATGAAAATCTGATTTCTTGGGCGCGGAGGATCAACGGCCTGGGTGATCTGTCAGCTATTGGCCAAGGCAGCGATGGTCGGGTTTTGGACGCTATTGAACCGGAGATGGGTTCGACTCCGTTCACGATCGTGTTTTCCGGTGGTGGCGAAAACTACCCTGAATTTTTCCGTCGCGGTTTTTGGGGCGGCTCCGACATTGCCGGGCCGGCGGAGGAATCCATCGCAGCATTGCTTCAATGGCCAGTCGTCCATCGCGTCTGTCAGACTCATCAGATCCAGACCCCGCGGTCCTGCCACCGCCAAGAGGCGACCGGGAATATGGTGGCTTCGACAACGTGGTTGCGAAAACGGAAGCGATCAGGCGGTGGTTTGCAAGTTCAACATTGGATCCCTGTGGAGAAACTCGATGAGGGATACTATCTGCAAGAAAAGATAGAAGGGACGACGGTGAGCGGCTGTTTCGTCTCCTCCTATCACGATGGTCGTTCAAGCACGCACCTCTTGGGTGCCTGTCAGCAGTTGTCAAATGAACAGCCAGACGATTTTCGATATCAGGGATCGTTGGGACCTATTGTTCTTAGTGAAGCCGACTATCGGGAAATGGAACGTGTTGGCCGTTGCATCGCTTCTGAGCTGAATCTCAAGGGCGTTTGGGGAATTGATTTTGTTTCTTCCGCGCAGGGGCTCTATTTAATTGATATCAACCCGCGCGTGACCGCATCGGCTGAGCTGATCGAACGTTTCTATCGGAGGCGTCAATCAGACTTCACGATCCTGGGAGCGCATCTGGAAGCGGCGATGTTCGGTCGAATTCCTAAGCCAATGAGGGACTTTGGAGACCACATTTTTTCAAAGACGATCATCTACTTGGATGCTGAACTTCCGTTGACCGTAAATAAGGCAATGGCTGAGTTCTTTTTGGGTAACCCTTGGATCACAGATGTTCCGAACATTGGCACGGAGATCCAACCCGGCCATCCGATAGTGACCGTTCATGCCGAAGCCCAAAGTCTTCAGGGTTTGAAGGTCAGAGCAGCGAAACGCATTTCACAAGTGCGGGCGATCACGGGTAGGAAAATTCGTCAGCCGGAGTAGTGCGGGATTTAACTCTAAACAGAATTGAATTTTCAAATGCGAACTTGCCAAACTGCCCATGCAGTGCATCAGCAAAGAATTAGAGTTTAGGTAGTGGATGAGGCAACGAGTCCGGCCCCTCCTTTACCCTTTCGTTCAGTCTTTGGTGCATCGTTTAATGCAGCCGCTGGACTCGTGGCCTCGTCCACTACCGTTAAACTGAGACGTTACGTTTCACTGGTAGGCTTACCGCGGTTTTCCTGTCGCGACAGCGATCAAATCGTAGTCTTGGAACGTGACCACTTCGCACGCGACGATGCTGCCCGGTTTCAAAGGATGATCGGTTTCGGTCACGATCACAGCCCCATCGACGTCCGGCGCATCACCCTCACTGCGTCCAACCCAAACGCCCGGTTGATCGGCAACGGAATTGTCAATGATCACGTCGATCGTTTTGCCGACTTGGCGTTCGTTGTGCTCGAACATGATTTGCTGTTGCACTTCCATCAGCCGGCGTTGGCGGTCGAGTTTGACGTCCTCTTCTAAATGGCCAGGCAGCTTTGCTCCCGGCGTGTCCGGTTCGAGCGAATAAGTGAACACACCCATCCGTTCAAACTTGTGTCGCTGGACAAATTTCACCAGCGTTTCAAACTGTTCTTCGGTCTCTCCAGGGAAACCGGTGATAAACGTCGTCCGCAGCGTTACGTCGGGAATCAGCTTGCGAATCAGATCAATCTGCTCGTTCATCTGTTCTTGATTCACTCGCCGCGACATCCGCCGCAGCATCGTATCGTCGGCATGTTGCAGAGGCATGTCGATGTAAGGCAGGATCTTTTTCGATTTGGCGATCACGTTGATCAGTTTTTCGTCAATGTACATCGGATAGAAGTACATCAACCGAATCCAGTCAATGCCCATGACGCCGTTGAGCTTTTCCAACAGCTCGGCCAATCTTGGTTCGCCGTAGAGGTCCATGCCATAGTAGGTTGTGTCTTGGGCAACGATCACAAGCTCGCGGACGCCCGAATTTGCCAGCTGAGTTGCCTCAGCCAAAACGTTCTCCATCGGCTTGGTCGCGTGCTTGCCACGCATTTTTGGGATCGCACAAAAAGTACACAGACGGTCACAGCCTTCAGAGATCTTCAAATAAGCAAAATGCTTCGGCGTGATCTGCAAGCGGTCTTCATCAGGCAAGGCGCGGATGGGAGCCGGTTGGAAGACGTTTCGTTGTTCGGCCTGGTCGCCGACCAAGCGGTCTGCGATCTTGGTGATCTCTTCTCGGCCGAATACACCGACCAACGAATCGATGTCGGGACGCTGCTCGAGCATCTCTTCCTTTTGTCGCTCGGCCAAGCAACCCGATACGATCACGCCTTTGGTTTTGCCGGCGCGTTTGAGTTCCAGCATCTCGTCAATGGCGGCGTACGACTCGGTCCGCGCTTGTTCAATAAACCCGCAAGTGTTCACAACGACGAAATCACTCTGCTCGGGATCGGAGATCAAGCGATAGCCGTCCAGCTTCAGAAGTCCCATCATTCGTTCGCTGTCGACGGTGTTTTTGGGGCAACCGAGACTTATGAACGAGTAAGTCCCCTTAATGTCTCGGCTTTCGGGAATTTGTTTGAATGACGTGGACAAAGCACACCTGTAACTTAGCGAAAAATAGGAACTGTAGGGTAGAACCGCACATCGTATCTCAATTAATGACCGGCCAATAGCGGCAATTTTTCAAAGTAAGCCTCTGTAAGTCCAGACTCCATCTCTGAGTCACGGTGAAGCGGGCTCGTTCCGACGATAATCGTCAAAGTTTATCCATCTTAAAGCCGTTGGTAGAGTTTTCCGGATATTCCGATATTGGCGATTGAATTTAATTTGCCGGATATGCCGATCTTTCCAGTGACGTGGATCTCCACCCGTAAAGAGATGCGCGTTGGAATTAGGTGGTGGATAGCCAGATAGGATGCTCTTTTGTTTGCATTATCCGTGATCCACCAGCTGATTTCAAAATTGCCAAGGGGAACAAGGACTCGGAAATATGCTGATGCTGAATCGAAGACAACTCAACCGCCTGATGCTTAACAGTCGCCGCTGCTTGGTTGCTGTCATGCTGGCCGGTGCTTTTCCAGCCTCCATTTATGCGCAAGACAACGGCGGCTATCAAGCTCCGCCTCTTCCGCAGACGTCACGGCCTGCGGGGGCGGATCCAATCCCCGATTCTCCGGCAGCGGAAACACCCGTACGCGTTGCTCAAGTTTTGGACAACTCTGGGACGCTGGCAAATCAAAACCAACCACAGCCCTTGGTTCCACGGCCAGCAATTGAAAACTTAAACCAGAATCCTGGCGACACGACCCTTCGTCCTGGTCAACCCGGAGGCGTTGAAGGCCTCAAAGGTGAGGTGCGAATCGTTGTCGATCCGGATACAGGGCAAGTCACGCTCATTGGTGACCCTGAAGATACAGCAATCGTACGGAAAAAGTTTGAAGAGCTCTCAATAACTTCTGCTAAACCGGGCGTCGATCGGATCTTGCTAAACAACCTTCTGGGAGAACAAATCGCCGAATCGGTTCAAGAAATCTACGACACTTACTATGCCAACACACAAGGCGCTGCGATCATCAAACCGCTGCGGTCTCCTAACGGACTTATCGTTACCGGATCACCTCAAGCGATCCAATCCGTCCGCGCGATTGTGGAAAAGATCGATGTTGATGCGCCTCCGAAAGCCGCTGAAGACGGGCCATTTATGTCCTTCCAACTACGGCATATCAGTGCGGCTGATGCCAAGCGCCGATTAGACGGATACTTTGGTCAGCAGGCTACCGGCGGTGGCGGTGGTGAAGCAGGCGATAGCATTCCGCCGGATCCCGTCATAACGGTCGCTGATTTTCGCAGCAACGTGCTCATCGTTCGCGGCGCCAAGCAGTACCTTGAACAAGCCGAAAAGGTCATTCGTTCGATCGATGTTGATGATGGTGGTGCCACCGACGTGGTACGGATCTTCCCGCTGACGAACACGATCGCCGAGCAAATGGCGGTTGTGCTTCAGGACGCTATCAACGGGCAGTTGCCCAATGCGGGACAAGGCTTCAACCCAGATCAAAACGCCCAACAACAAACGGCTCAGCAGACGCAGGCGGATGAGTTTTCCTCTTCGCTGCGATCAGCAGCAGCCAAACTGAAAACATTTTCTGCCGACGGAAGTATCGTCAGTGGCGGAATTATGTTTGGCGTCCGTGTCACCGCCGATCGCAACAGCAACTCGTTGATTGTTCGCGGACCTGAATCCAGCATGGATCTAATCGGCGAATTAGTATCGCAGTTGGACCGTTTACCGAATGCCGAAGCGCTGCTTAAAGTTTTCACGATTGAAAATGGAGACGCTCAGGCGTTGCTGGACACGTTGCAAGCCTTGTTCCCCGATGATCAGAATCAGCAACAGGGTGGCGGCGGAAACAATGGTAACAACAGCGGTATCAATACGCCGCTGCAATCGGCCAGCGCCTCCTCCGGTGCATCGTTGATCAACCTACGTTTCAGCATCGACGAACGAACGAACTCGATCATCGCAACTGGCCCTTCGGGTGATCTCCAAGTCGTCGAAGACTTAATCTATCGTCTTGATGAAGCCCAAGCCGATCAAAGGCAAACGGTAGTGCATCGACTTAGCAACTCGCCCGTTTTGGACGTCCAGGAAGCGCTTGAAGCATGGATTGATGCTCGCCAAGAAAGAAATGGCGACGACCCAAGGACATCGCCGGGCGTGAATTTCGCGGATCGTGACGTGGATGTCGTTCCCGAAGTCGTCAGCAACAGCCTGATCATTAGCGCTACGCCTGAATACCTGCCGGAGATCATGGCCGTCATTCGCCGGCTTGATCGCCGGCCGCCCATGGTGAAGGTGAAAGTTTTGATCGCGGAAGTCGATCTAAATGCGATGGAAGAATTTGGCGTCGAGGTCGGAGTTCAAGATTCGCTTGTTTTCGATCGTGGAACCAGTTTGGCCGGCAGTACGATCGCCAGTGGAATTGGTTTGCCGTTTAACAATCCGAACATGGTCGCTAATACGAACGCTTTATTCCGCGAAACCTTGGCCGGACAAGGGCTGACGAACTTTGGAACCGGTCGCGTCAATGTCAATGGCCAAAGTGGGCTTGTGTTGTCGGCTGGGAACGAGTCGATCAACGTCTTGATTCGTGCCCTGCAAACCCGCAACTGTTTACGTGTGTTGAGTAAGCCTCACCTCGTTACGTTGGAGAATCTGCAAGGCCGCGTCGCTGTGGGCCAGCAGGTTCCGCGCATCACTGGGTCGTCCCAAACTGCGATCGGTGGAGGCGTTACGAACACGGTTCAGGACGTGGACGTGGGTGTGATTTTGGAGATGACGCCGCGTGTTAGCCCTGATGGAATGATCGTCATGTTCGTCAACGCTACGAAATCAGCTTTGGCGACCGGTTCGCCAGGAGTAGCGGTAGCGGTTGATGCCAACGGCAACCCCGTGTTTCAACAGCCTATCAATTCAACGTCGGCTCAGACGACCGTTATGGCTCGCTCAGGTCAGACCGTGGTCTTTTCAGGGCTGATTCAGGAGTCGAAGAGTCACACCGAAACTGGCATTCCGATTCTTTCGGACATTCCTGTTCTCGGTCCGCTGTTCAAATTCGAAAACGATACTGCCCAACGCAGCGAGCTGATGATCATCATGACGCCCTACCTGGTGGATGGCGATGAAGAAATTGAGATTCAAAACCAAGACGAAATGGATCGAATGCACTGGTGTCTTTGTGATGTCGCCGAAATTTACGGCAAGACGGACTACAACGGCTATCGACCTGAAGAGGGCGCTGTTGAAACGATCTATCCCGATCAAGGTTTCCAGCCGGTCGATGCGGTTTCTGAACAGACATATTCTCAACAGCCACACTCGGATCAGACATATTCTGATCCCAATCCAACCGGCACAAACCAAAGCTACCCAAGTCCACCAGTAGATCAAAGGCAGTTCGACTACGGCACACCTCTGGGACAGACCAACAAACTTAGGCCAGATAGTCCGGCAAAAATGGCCAACGAGATGGGCGCTTACGCCAAGGATCGAACCTCTGGTGGAAAAGGCATTTCACTCATTCGGTCGTGGAATCCACTTAAAAAATCAGGTTACGCCAACCGCCAATCGAGCTTTGAGTCATCGCGATAAATTACCGCTGAGCTAGAGATTGAAAAGAAATAAAACTGATGAGCAACCTTATGAAAATTAGTTATCTATCGACATTGATTCTGGCGTTGACCGTTTTTTCGGTCGGGTGCGCTGGATTGGGTGATTCGAGGTTGCGCGGCCCCAACGCGTTTAAGGGAATGCTCTCCGACGATGAACCCGAATTCAAGACGCCCGCTTCGATGGTCGCGATTTGGAAACCATCGACCTTTGAAAAACCCGGTAGCAAATCCATCCGTGGATTCGGTGGCCGGTTCTACTTTTATGACGCGCAGATGGAACCCATTAAGGTTGACGGGTTGTTGACTATTTACGGATACGATGATGCAGAGGGAGACACTTCGGGGAAGGCGGATCGGAAATTCGTTTTTGAATCAAAGACCTTTCAGCAGCACTACAGTGAATCCGGAATCGGAGACTCCTATTCTTTCTGGATCCCTTGGGGCGCAGTCGGCGGACTTGAGAAAACGATCACGTTGATCCCCGTGTTTAAATCCGCTAACGGTGAGATTCCTGAATCGAAACCGGCGACGATACGCCTGCCGGGTAAAAAAGCAGAAGTCGTCGCCAGCGCTGAAGACAGCCTGTACGGTCCCGGCACCCAAGTTATCTCGGCTTCGGGGGTCGTGTCCAGCAAACCGATGGTCAAACAGGCCGTGGCTTTGGCTGAGATCGAATCCTCCGCAACCGGGCCAAGCAATGGTATACAACCCTCTGGCCGCCGAAGGACTACGACGTTTCGATTGTCGCGTAACCTAGCCGACCGAATCGCGCGAGCGACGCCTGCGGCAGAGGCTAGTAGTGAAGCAAATGTGACAGACCAAAGCATTCATCAGGCGAATCCCATTGGAAGCGCTGTTGAGACCTCTTCCACCGATTCTGGACCAAGTATATCCACGACCCGCAAAGCTCGTCCTGTCTTTGGACAGCCGGGTTCCTTTTAAAACACTATCTGTAGGAACGAAGATTGATGAGTAATACTACCAATTACCGCTACGCGGCCGTGGTGCTGAAAAGTCTTCCTATTAAAACCGCAAACCAATTCTTGGCCGATCTTGATCCGCTGCAAAGTCAGAAGATTGTGATGGAGATGAGGCGAACGCGCGTCACGGCGGCAAACCTTCGTGAAGCGATCGCGCAATTAAAAGCCAATGGTCTCGATGACTCATCCAACCATGAAAATACTTCCAGTCAGGGGAAGATCTTTCGCATCGACAGCCCTGATTACAGTGCAAACTTCGGTAAGAACATCGGCCTAGTCCCTCAGCCAAATCTTGACTTCTCCGGCAGCGGAACGGTGAGTTTCGAAAAAGACCCGTTCGTGTTTTTGACAAGCTACGAAAATAGTTTGTTAGACCGTTTGTTTTCTGATTTGAAAGTGCGTAGTGCTGCCATCATTCTTTCGACGATGTCGTTCGACTTTGCCCTGCAACGGCTCAACGCAATGGAAGGACTTCGAAAAGTAAAAGTGATGCGTGGCATCGCGGACTTGGAGGATCTGCATCCGGCTGAAATTAGCGATCTAAAGTTTGCTGTCAGGTTGCAGATTCAACAGCTGCTTAAAAATGATCCGCTGCTCAACCAGAAGTCAGTTGTCCAGTCGCACAATAGTCCACAGTCAGGCAAGTCGATCAGAGTGGAAGCCGGGAAACCGCGCCAGTTGACTATTAGGCAAAATGGCAAACTGATTGCTGGCCTGTTAGAAATGCCCGACGCTAAGGTCAAACAACTACTGAAGACAATCGATACGGCGGATCTGGCACCGGCCCTTAAAACGTGCCCTATCGCCGTTCAAAAGAAGGTTCTCAAAAACATGGGCAAGAAACCAGCCGCCATTCTCTCCAATGAGATTCTCAATGTTCGGATCGATGAAAAACACCGAATCACAAAAGCGCGTCGTAGCATCGCCACCGCGATCCAACGGTTGAAGAAATAGCCATGTGGGCGGAATTGCAGGTGGCGCTGGAGATCTAAAATCCACCACTAGTGCGGTGTTCCAACTTAGATTTAGGGTTGGAGGTATTGGATGTGGCAACGAGTCCTGCCCCTCCTTTACCCTTTAATTTAGCCATTAGCGCATCGTTTAATGCAGCTGCTGGATTCGTGGCCTCATCCACTACCCTAAAATTTAGACGTAATGCGGCACTAGGCGGACTTGTACCGGAGTCAACAAAGGTCCAGTCGCACCAAAGCTTTGCTGCGACCGTACTGTTAGGACCTCCTACTGACCGAAGAATGCTTCCACTTCGTCGGAGGAGTCAATTTCGATATCGAGATCTTCTGACGCTTGCTCTTCACTATCCTCCGGTCCCTCCAGCACAGAAAACGCGTTTGGAGGTACACCTTCGGAGGCGGGTGAGCCAATGCTGATGTCGTTCGAATTAACCGCTGCCGGGACTACGGCTGTATCGATTTGAACATCACTGCCTGCATTGATTGGGTCCTCAGCAATGGTGATGCCAAGGGGCGGTTCCTGTGGTTGAGTTGGCGACTGAGTCGTAGTTGTCACAGCTTCTGGAGATGCGATCGCGGGAGCGGCTGTTATCCCCGGGGCGGCGACAATCGTCTGCGGGCCGGCTAAGGTCGGCAGCTGTTGCCCGGTGATCGTTGGTTGCTGAATCTGAGTCGGTACTTGGTTTACCCTTATCGGCGGAATATTAAATTTCGGTTGCTGGAGAACACTTACGCTCGGACGAGCATTTAGCTGCTGAGGTGGATTGACGGCGACGGGTTTTGGAATCTTGTCGTAAACTGGCTTTCTAGGCATCGTTGGCGTTGAGGCGGGCGGGTTGCCTCCGGCTACCTTTTGATCACCGGTCGGATTCGCTGCTCCATTGTTGGATGGAATGAGGAAACGTCGTTGGTAAGTACGACCGGTTCGCGGATCGTAGTAGGTCACAACTCGAATATTGACTTGATCCGATTGTGCGTTTTGATTTGCGGGATTAACGTTTCGGTTTGGTTGAGCGATCACAGACGGGTTACGTTGATCGGGCGTCAATCTTGAGTACGGCGTCAGCGATTGACCATACTGCGGCTGCCGGACGACTTGCCCAGGACGTATCGGTTGCGGTGCAATCTGAACCGGTGCGACCGGACTTTGCGGAGAATAGTTGCTACGAATATTGTCGCGCATGCGGCGGAATATCTGACCATCAGCGTCCGCCGTGAACGTGACCAGTGTGACAACGGCAAGTAGCGATAATGTGATTCGGATGACGAGAGTCATTCTTATCTCCTGTAAGTGGGAAGCGCTTTCCCAAAAAAAGCGACGGTCCGGTCCAAGGAAAGGATTGGGCAAATCCAAGTGCTTGAGCAACCCTTTTATAAATTTTCGGTAGCGCTACCGAGAATTCAGACCTAATACATTTTCGATCTATTGTTGCAGCAATGTTTTCAAATGAAACCCTCTGATTTTCGCCGCCGAGCAATTTCAGCATAGAAAATAGGTGAACTTGCCTAACCCGTGCGACCCTCACAAAGTGAACCGCTTAGCCCGCCAGTGCTTGGGTTGAGATTCGAGAAGTAACTATTGGACTTTTCTTCATCACGATAGCATTTCATTGACCTGCGAAATCAGTCGTTGAAAATCTTCGGTAGAAACACTCAGACGCTGCGATAGTTTTGCCAGGACATGAATCTCTCCGTCAGTCAGCTTCCCGTCGGCCATTGCGACTTGCAGCAAAAAAGACATCGACTCTGACGGATCCGCTTTGAGAACGTTGAACTGTTCCTTGTAAAACTCTTCGTCGGACGTCGCTCGATCCACCATCGCTTGCAAAGACGCTCGCCCGACTCCCGTTTTCTTGACCAGTTTGTCGATAACGTTCATTTCGGCCTCGGAGGCTTCTTTATCTATGCCCGCAACACAACAAGCGGCTCGCAGCAATTCAATTTGTTGAGTAGGAGTCATTCTTGTAGTCCTTATGTGTTCAGCGGAAAGGCGCTCTGGCCAAGCGTATCGTGAATAGGTAAACGCTAAGCAAGCTTCGATTTGAAAATTGAATTGCGCGACAACCGTTTCATTTTAAGGCGGTGCGATTTTTGCACAAGACAAATGCGACACTCTCAGTAGACCGAAATAGCAGGTCCAAAGCGCAAAAAAACACAGGCCGCAGCCTGTGTTTCAACGTTCGTCAGATTGTATTTTTGATTTAGAATTTCCGCGTTTCTGTCTTTTCTGGTTCGTTCAGTTTCGCCATCAGTGTCTTCAAAGGGCCGACATTGCTGGCTCTGGCGGGCCATGTGGTGCGAATCGAAGAATTGCCATCTTTGGTCATCAGTCCGCTGTTCCACCAAAACCAACCTCCGGAGATAATGCCGACGACTTCGTGTTTCTCATTGAAGACAGGGCCGCCTGAATCGCCCGGTAGCAGTGGCACGTCCGCGAAGATCTTCTCCAGCGACGACGGAGACGACGCGACTGCGGAGAAGTGACGGATGCAACAATCCAACTTGGACCCGCCGCCCAAACCCGCGAACTCTAATTTGTCACCGCTTTGGATTGGATCCTTTGCCATCGGGGCGGCTTCGATGTCTTCCGGGACCCAGACCCAGACAAGGGCAACGTCTTTGTGTTCGTCATATTCGACGACACGGCAGTTTTTGGCTCCGCGTTTATGGTTGCGGAATTTAACTTTGATTTTGGGTTTCTTGACATCGACATCGTCTTGTACGACGTGCCAAGCCGTCAAAACATATCCTTCGTAGCCATTTGCGATCTTCTTATCTTTGTCGATTGAGATCACGACACCCGTTCCCGACCCTTCGCCGGAATGCACTTCGACGATTGCCGAATGATGGGGGGCCAATGGAGTCCACTCCCAGAGGCCAGAGTCTTTTCCGACTTGCGCGGAAGAGAAATTACAGAGTAAAAAGAGAATTACTAAACTTAGAGGGAATGAGAGTCGTACCATGATCTGCCTCCGGCAGACGACTGGTCGCGTCGATTCCGATACGTTTGTATGTCGATACTTTTGTATGAAATAGGCGAGACCGCTCGCCACTTATTATATGTTGTAGATCCGTTAAGCTCTTGGTGATGGTCAATTACACGACGCGTGCAAATATAATCTTCGGTTCTTTCGCCTCATCGTGTTCAATAAATTCTTAAACGTCGGAATTTGAGGATGCTATGAGAGTAGCTATTACAAGCTTTAGATGGAAAAAGCCAGCGAAACCTTACCATTGATCGGTTAATCCAAAGAATACGGTGGCCAGATTGACCGGTAGCGTTAATCTTCTAATGTGCTTCGTTGCGACCTTAGGGAGAGGTGCAAGCAAGTTTGGCTGACTTTCGAAAGTGACTTCCTCTGTTTGATCACAGCGCCTTCGAGTCGCGCACCTCGCGCGGTCTAACTTTTTTAGAGGGCTGCTTTTTAAATGGCGGCGCGAAGAGACGCAGTCAGACTCAATCGGTCGCGTTTTTTACAGCGGCGGAATAACGAAAGCCTCCGTTGACCGGAAGGATATGGCCGGAGATGAAACTGGCAGCCGGCGAAGCGAGAAATAGTGCTGCCGAAGCGACGTCTTCAGGACTGCCCCAGCGATTCATTAAGGATTCGCCCTTAGCACGCTGGTTCCAATACTCAGAAGTCTGCTGACCCCATTTTGTTTCGATCCAACCGGGTGCAATGCAGTTGACTCGCACGTGCGGCGCGTAGGTTTGCGCGAGGCTTTTGGTCATTGCCATAATGGCGCCCTTTGTCGTTGCAAAAAGCTCACCCGCGTCGCCTTCCATTCCCTGCCACGCTTGGTCCCAACCGATGTTTACGATGACGCCCGTTGAAGGATCGGTTGAGGACACAGTCTGAGGTGATGTCTTAAAGCGCTCCGTCATTCTTTTTCCGACGCTGCGAGATAGCATCAAGGTCGCCGAAACGTCGGTCTTCAACAAGTAGTCCAGTTTTTCGGCGAAGGGTTGGTCTTTCCAATGCCCTGTCAGCACATCTCCACCGGCGTTGTTGATCCATCCATCGACATGGCCTTTCCATTGCCATGCGGAATCAACCAAAGGCGCTAGCGCACTTATATCACTGAAGTCGGCGTACAGTTGATGAGTCTCGTTTCCGCCGTCTTCGATCTGTTTAGCGACTTCGTTCAATGCATCCGAAGGCTTACGACCATGCAGGACGATATTGGCACCATGCATGGCTAATTTTGTCGCGATACAGCGACCAATGCCTGTTGATGAACCTGTCACAACGTAGACTTTGTCACTCAAATCGTAGAGCATCGCAGTTTCCTAACGCAGACGTTGCAGGGCATTGTTCATGGCAGCAGATTTCTCAACCGATTTCGTGGGCAACTTAATACACGCAGCTTCAAGTTCACTGCGAACCAACAACATGTCGCGATAGAGACATAGCGTATTCCAGCAGACGCCTTGGATCGTTTTGATTTTGCCGATCTCCTGGTAGACGTTGGGATTCGCTTCAATCATATACAGCACGCCACCTTCTGAGTGCACAAGCAAATTGTCCCCGACCAACAGCAATTGGCCGTTGCCAAACCTGCCGCGCTTTTTCCATTTGCGTTTCAAGCCATCGATTGCCACACACTCTAAGTAACCATCAGAAAGCGAATAGAGGTGGCCGTCATGAATCACGGGGCTGGTTAATTTCGTTTTCAGGATTCGGCTGTCTTTTTTGATCGACTCAACGGAATATTTTCCGGTCGCCGCGTCCTGCATCACCTCCACCATTTCGCCGCCTAACCCGTATCCTTTGCTGAATAACAATTGAGTCTCTGAAATCGGGGTGACTTGCGAGCAATTGGCCGCCATGTTGCTTTGACCCTCGCGCGCGAACGCCCAGAGTTCCTCGCCGGTATCGGGATCATGTCCAACGGCGTGGTCTTCAGCAACCAACACGATTTGTTCTTCTCCAAGTATCGTCGTGACGATTGGGGAACCATAGGCGATCATCCGCGAACCGCCGCGCCAAACTAGTTCACCGGTTTTCTTATCGAAGGCCAGCAAGGTCGCCGCTTTGGATTTGCTGGCTTCGAAATTTTCATCTGTGGACGGGAGGCTACCGCCAGGAACGATCACTTTATCCTTATAAATCAACGGCGAATGTGAGCGACCCCACGCGAGGGTGGAGGTTTCTTCGCTGTATTGGTTGCCGGTGCTGTTGACTTTGTAGTTTTGGCTGATGCCGACCAACTCGGGAACGTTAGCGGACCAAATGTTGGTTCCATCATTTCCCGATAGGCAATCCAATATTCCCGTTGCCGAAACGGCGTAGACGTTACCTTCATGAATTGTCGGTGTGGCGCGCGGACCGGGTTTGCCCATGCCCGTTGTGTCTTCGTGCCGGCGAGTCACTGAATAGTTCCACTGAACATTCCCGTTTGTGACGTCATAGCAAACAACGCACTCTTCATCGCTACGCTGCTCCTGCGTTACCGCGCTGCCGTTGACAACCGCAAAGCCTGACCATCCATCGCCGATGGGTTGTTTCCAAATATACTGAGGACGCGTTAACTTCCATTTGTCTAAAACCACTCCGTCAACCGTCGCGTTGCCATTGGGGCCCAGAAACTTTGGATAGTCAAAGGGCGTTGTTGTTTTTAGGTCAGCGCCGAAGGTGACCTGAGATTCAGGTTTCCAATCACGAACCTGTTCTTGGAATCGAAACTGAGCCCGCACAATATGGCCATCACCGTCGAAAACAGGCTGGAACAATGTCGCTATCAGGAAGGGCGCCGTCACAAGGGCTAGGCCCCACAACGTCGTCTTTTTGCCTCGCCGAAACAAAATGAGAAACAGCCCGCATAACAAGCTGACTGACGCGGGGACAAGGAAATTGCTGAGCCCGCGCACACCAGGGTTCAGGTTAAATCGCTCGTTGAGGGTGTCAAATTGCGTGTTGAGCACCAACAGTACGATAACTCCAAAGGTCACTATCGCGATCGGAATGCTGTACGTCTTCTCCGCGATCAGCCTGTCTATGGCATCTTCGTCCATGTCGTTTTCGTTGAGGTCTATTTTCTAAGTGATGAGATTTTTAGCGAAGGAAACACTTCCTTAAGGTTATCATAGTTGGTGAAGAAGGTACAACGCCACCAATTGCGATTCATTGCGATTCATGGCTCGCCTTTGGATTCCGATGAGACTGCCAGATCCGTAATTTGGGATTTCTTCCCAGCCGATATTTACGGGTCCTAAACATTTGCACTTCCACGCATTTACATCATACTAAATTCTTCATGAATGTTTGCTGGAGTTTGAATGAAGCAAGTCCAAGAAGTTTCCAAGAAAATCATCAAAAATGTTGAACGGGTGATCGTTGGAAAGCGACAGTCGATCGTGTTTTCGCTGGTCAGCTGGTTCAGCCAAGGCCATTTCCTTTTAGAAGACGTTCCGGGGGTTGCGAAAACGATTTTGGCTCGCGCTCTTGCCGCCAGCGTCGGTTGTGAATTCAAGAGAATTCAGTGCACGCCCGATCTTCTACCCAGCGACGTCACCGGGGCTTCTATTTTCAACCAAAAGACTGCGGAATTCGAGTTCCGTCCGGGGCCGCTGTTTTCCAACATTGCTTTGGCTGATGAAATCAACCGAACCACGCCGCGCACGCAAGCCGCACTGTTAGAGGCGATGGCGGAAAGTTGTATCACCGTTGATGGAAAGACGCATCAGTTGGATGCGCCGTTCTTGGTCATCGCGACGCAAAATCCGGTCGACCATGAAGGAACCTTCCCGCTGCCAGAGGCTCAATTGGATCGTTTCATGATGAAGTTCTCTTTGGGTTATCCTACGATGGAGGACGAGCTAAATATTCTCCAACGGTTGCAACTGGAGCACCCGATCGACAAGCTGCAAGCGGTCGTCACCAAAGAACAAATCGTCCAATGCCAAAACGCCGTGCGCGGCGTTTTGGTCGACCCCAAAGTACAGCGCTATATCTTGCAGATCGTTCATCTTACTCGCCACCATAAACACTTGCAGCTGGGAGGCAGTCCGCGCGCTTCGATCGCGCTGTTTCGAACCTGCCAATCAATGGCAGCGATTCGAGGCCGGTCTTTTGTGACGCCTGATGATGTCAAGATGGTTGCTGCGCCTGTACTGAACCACCGAATGATCCTCAAACCCGAAAGCCGACTGAGAAAGGTCACCACCGAACAAGTTGTCGCGCAAGTCGTCGGGGAAATTCCAGTACCGGTTATCGATTAAAGGAAACTGTGTTCCTCGTTTAACGATCAGCCGGCAGGCGACTTCGTTTGAATTACTAAACGTAGACGCCTACCGGCTAACTGTTAAACATCTTTTGTTCTCTTGCCGTTCGCTCAATCAATCCCAGCCAGTACGTATGATTAAATTAGCCATCACCGCGATACTCCTGCTGATGGTGGCGATGTTGTTGAATTTGAACCTTCTGGTCTACGCGATCTACTCCATTGTCGGCGTCTTGTTAATCTGCAGTTGGGTCACCTCGCGCTGGTCGCAAGACGTCACGGCAACGCGTCGCAAGATCCCACAACAAGTCGAAATCGGTGACGATGTTTCGGTCGCCGTCGATGTGGCTCATGTGGGGACGCTGCCCATCTCATGGATCTTGATCGATGACATGTTGGAGAAACGAGCCATTGTTTCCAAAGTTCCGGCAATCAAGGTCAATGGCGATAACATTGCAATTGACCAAATGGCACCTGGGGCCGTTCATCAACTGCGCTACTCAATTAATTTCAAACGTCGCGGCTATTATCAGATCGGTCCGGTCGTAATCGAAACGGGCGATCTGCTGGGGCTCAACCGGCGTTTCAAAGTGCTGACCGAACCCGTTTACGTAACAGTGCTGCCTCAAGTCGCTGTTGTGGGACGGTACGATATTGCCTCGCGGCGTCCCATCGGCGAAGTCGTGATGACGCATCGGCTGTTCGAAGATCCAACGCGCATCGCAGGAGTGCGGAAATACCAAAACGGAGATTCGTTGTCGCGCGTTCACTGGCGCGCTACCGCGCGGACAGGCACGCTGCAAAGCAAAGTCTTCGAACCTTCTACCTTGGCCGGAGCAACGATTGCTGTTGATTTTCATGTCGACGCATTTGATCCCGATCACGAACCGGTACGCAGCGAACTGGCCATCAAATGTGCCGCCAGTATTGCCGATACGTTGCAGCGCATGGGACAACAGGTGGGCTTGGTGTCAAACGCCACCGATGCGGCGGATCGAATTCGACTCCATGGATGGCGATCGGATGAACGAACGCGCGACGCCGCAAAACAGTCGGCGAAAATGGCCGACGGTAGCGATCGGCTCAACCCGGTCGTCGTACCGACGCGCAAAAGCCCCGAACAAATGGCTCATATTCTCAAGGCGCTGGCCCGCATGGAGCTTTCCAACGGGCTCGCGCTACCAGATTTGCTCTTCGAGACTCAGGCTCAAATTCCGCGCGATGCTACCGTGATTGCTATCGTTTCGAAGATCAAAATGGAGAATGCTGTGGCTTTGGGGGGACTGGTTCGGCAAGGGTACTCAGTCGAAGTGATTGTGAACTGTTTCTCTGAAGAAGAATTCTTGCAAACGTCGGGGCCTTTAATCAACCAAGGTGTCGCTTGCCGCCACCTAAAGGACGATTCTTCGATCATGACGATTTGTGAGAAACGTGCGGCAGCGCGACGAAACCCGTAGGGTGGGCTTTGTTAGATTCGGATTGACAGCAATAAATCAGACTCGTAGTCTCCGTCCAAGTGAGAGGTGTACATTTAGTACGCCGGCAAACCAAATAAATCATTGCGATCAAAATGAAGCAACCGTTAACAGTGCTGGTCCCATGTAAAGACGAGAGTCAGAACATATGCGCTTGCATTGAGAGCTTCTACGAGATCGCTGATGAGATTCTGATTGCTGACTCTGGATCAACCGATAACACGCTCGAACTTGTCCGGCGGTACGACAAAGTGCGCGTTGTGGAGCGTGAGTATCGCACGTCCGGCGATTTCAAGAACTGGGCGATTCCATTGGCGTCGCACGAATGGGTTTTGATCGTTGATGCGGACGAGCGGATCACGCCTGAATTGTGTCGCGAGATTGTCGATGAATTGAGTCGAGGCGCAGCGTTTGATGGTTATTGGATCTACCGCGACAATCACTTTATGGGCCACCGCTTGAATTATGGGGATGCTCGACGTGATGGAGTGATTCGATTATTTCAACGTGATAAGGGACGCTATGAGGGCCCTAGCGATCATGGCGAAGTGAAGATCTCAACGGGCAAGGTCGGCCGATTGGAAAATCGAATGACGCACTATTCTGTTTGGGACTACGATCAGCTGTTTGAAAAGTATCACCGCTACACGACATTGCAGGCTCATCAATGGTACGAGCAAGGGCGCGACACATCTTATTTCAAATTGCTGGTTAGGCCCGCGTTCCGTTTCTTCCGCGAATTTATTTTGCAGGGAGCTATCTTGGACGGAAAAGCAGGTTTGCAAACGTCTTGGCTGGCGGCTTTCTATTGCTTCAGCAAACAAGCCCGACTCTGGGAGCTCAAGCACGGTAAGACTCAAGAAGAAATTGAGCCACAATCCGGCGGGAATCAAGAGAGACGCCGCGCTGCTTAGACCAAATCGCGGGCGGACTGTATCGACGAAAAACCGAGCCGCGAATGTGACCGAATGATCGGTGCCTGCTGGGATGTGCTGTTGTGCTGGGAATGTGCTGTTACGCAGAGAATGTGCTGAGATACTCCTGACAGGAATCTTTCTTCAAATAACGCCATCCCCAAAAATAAAACGCGGCAAGGCTGAGCGCCATGACGACTCCAAGTGCAAGTCCGAAGTACATCGAGGCCATCATGATCGTTTCCATTGTTCCCTCCGCAGGGCCTCCTGCTTGGGGTCCGTTCGGTAATTGATCCAGCACTGTTTCTTTCATAATCTCAAAAACCTGGAATTGAAAAAAACTGGTCAAGACAGTTCGAATTAAGACAAAGATTGTTGCTGCGATGAGGGCCCGGCTTAGAATTTTTTGCCCCCATCTTTTCTTGATCAGAACGCCAATGCCACCCATTAGCAGAAGCGGCGCAATGAAAAGATTGCAGATCGCAAGAAACATATTGGGAATGAAAAAGGAATTCTGTGCTTCGGCCATCTTGGCCTGCATTTCGTGCTGGCTGGGATCAGACATCTTCTTTTGGAACTCTGCAATTTGTTCCTGAGCCAGAAGGCTTCCCAATCCTATCACCGAACCGAATAAACCCAGCGCACCCAAAATGACGCAGAAGATACAAATCACCTTCAGGCCCCCCGGAGCTTTGTTGGCTGGGTATCCACCTGTAACAGTATGAGGATTGGGAATTGGTGCTTGGTACGGATTCTCTGACACGAAATCGCTCCTTTGTACAGTTTTGTTTGTGCAACCAAAGTAAAAGTAGAATATGTGCCGCTGGAAATGGAAGCACCCGTAGAAAGACTCTTTCAGCAAAGAAGCAAGAGGAGCCAATTCTTTGTCTCTTGCCTGACTTTTTTTCGCCAGTTTGCGGCGGCCACGCAAATACCTAATAATGAATTCGTGAAATAAGGACAGCTCCTTATGCGACTTTTCTTACGGGGTAATGCCATGCGTCGACGCGAATTCCTAAAAACGACCTCAACTGCCGCCGTCGCTACTTCGTTTCTCTCACTTTCAAAAGTTTCTTTCGGTGACGACGTTCCCGAAACGTGCACGTGCCGAACTCATGCAACTCCAGCCGACGCGATGAAAGCGTCCGCCGAAACGATCGCTTATGTGCCTTGCATTCGTACCGGTACCGGAATCGACCTGCCAGATTATTTGGCCACGATCGACGTTGATCCGAAGTCACCCACATACGGCACGGTGTTGCACCGGTTGCCTATGCCCAACGTTGGGGACGAACTCCATCACTTTGGCTGGAACGCCTGTAGTAGCTGCCACGGCGTTGAAGGCAAGCATCGGCGTTTCATCGTGTTGCCCGGCATCGCCAGTAGCCGCATCCACATTATCGACACCTCGGACCCCAGAGCTCCGAAGATTCACAAAGTAATCGAAGGAGAAGACATCAAAAGCGCGACCGGACTCAGCGCTCCTCATACGGTTCACTGCTTGGCTGACGGCAACATTATGATTTCGATGTTGGGCAAGGCTGATGGCAGCGGGCCGGGTGGTTTCATGTTGTTGGACGATGAATTCAATATCGCCGGCCTGTGGACAGAAGACACCGGAGCCATGAAATTCAACTATGACTACTGGTACCAACCACGGCACAACGTGATGGTCAGCAGCGAATGGGGAGCCCCCTCGACGGTGTCGCAGGGTTTTAATCCTGCCGATGTGGCGGCTGGTAAGTACGGACGCAACTTACACTTTTGGAATTGGACGGAGCGCAAGATCGAGCAAACGATTGACTTGGGGGAAACCGGTCAGATTCCTTTGGAAGTTCGTTTTCACCACAATCCTGACAGCACGCACGGTTTCGTTGGCGCGGCATTGTCTAGCACGATGTGGCATTTTTCTCACGATGACGCGCAAAAGAAATGGACTGCTGAACAGGTGATCGCGGTTGAGTCGATCGAGAAAGAAGGTTGGCCGTTCCCAGTGCCGGGGTTGATCACTGATTTAGTTCTGTCGATGGACGATCGGTTCCTCTACTTTTCGAACTGGCTTCACGGTGATTTGCGTCAGTACGACGTCAGCGACCCCAGCAAACCAAAAATGACCGGTCAGGTTTGGCTTGGCGGTGTGCTTGGCAAAAAAACGCCAACAGTGAAAGGGAAAACGCTTGGTGGTGGTCCGCAGATGCTTCAACTGAGCCTTGACGGCAAACGTTTGTACGTGACCAACAGTCTGTATACGCCCTGGGATGAGCAATTTTATCCAGAGATGGCCAAGGCGGGATCCTATATGTTGCAGATTGACTGCGATACCGACACCGGCGGGTTGAAGTTGAACGAGAATTTCATGATAGATTTTGGCGCGGAACCCGACGGTCCGGTCCGTGCTCATGAGATTCGTTTCCCCGGCGGCGATTGTACCAGCGATATCTGGGTTTGAGTTTTTGCGAGGATTTCCCACAAATGTTGGTTGCCGCATGAGTTCTGGTTGAGTTCTGGCTGGGTGAACCAAAAACGCTTTGCCTTTCTCTGAGAGATGCGTACAATCTGTTAGCGATAGGACATTCAATCCCTCATAACATTCAATACACATGCGGCTCAAAGCTCTTTGGCCCGTGCGTTGAATATTACTCTTCATTTTGGGAATTGCGATGAAGATTCACCCACCAACCGACATTGTCATTATTGACGAACCGGAGACCTGCCCTTATTTACCTGGTCAAGTCGCTCGGATGCCGTTGCGGATGCCGTTACGAAAAATTGGACTCAACGAAACCGATCTGCGGTTAGCCCAAGGGCATCGTCGCACAGGTGAATTTGTCTACCAGACCAACTGCGCCAACTGCCAGCAATGCCAAGCGATTCGTATCGCCGTTGAGGACTATGAATTCAGCGCCAACCAGCGGCGGGTACTCAATAAGGGAAATCGGCTTTACAAGCAGCGGATGAATGATTTGCTGGGAGACGATCAACGGGTGGCGTTGTTTAACTTGCATCGTAAACAACGCGGCCTTTCCAAAAACGATACCGAAATCGACCTCGATGAATATCTTTGGGGGTTTGTGAAGAGCTGTTTTCGATCTTTCGAAATCACTTACTGGACCGACGAAGAACTGAAATGCGTTGCGATCTGCGATCTGGGCGCGTCATCCATGTCCGCCGTCTACACATTCTACGATCCGTTTCTCAAAGGCGATTCGATCGGGACTTATTCGATCTTAAAGCAGATTGAATTTTGCAAGCAGCAAAAGATCAAGCACTTGTATCTTGGTTACTTCGTGCAAGATTGCTCCCACATGGTTTACAAATCACGTTTCACGCCGCACGAACGTTTGGTCGACGGGCAATGGGTTCTCTTTGAGCGCCCGGAAAAAAGCGAACGCAAACGCAGCGTTACGACTCAACCATGCGGTAATGTATGAGGCCACGATCCGGAAGCTCCATCGATCCGGAAGCTCCATTAAACGCATAGGTCTCACGCTCAGGCTTCAAGTATAGGACTCGTTGCCTCATCCACTACCTTCAACCGCCGCTTTTCCCACCAGCATCACCGGGAAGAGTTTGGATTGTTCGGTTGGTTCTGACAGGCTGATGACACCGGCTTTCCATCTGCCGTCGCGCGCCGTTTCTGTTTTGATCCTCAGCAGTTTTTCTTTGCATGTGTTCCATTGTGAAGCATTGAGGATGCGAAATTCCGATTCCACACCGGTCGCGACTTTCCTGGAAAGCTCAAGTGCTATGTGACCCATTGTCATGCGCGGGTTCAGTTCAACCAAGGGTTTGATTTCAAAACTGTCAGAAGTTTCTGCCGAACCACGACAAACCAATGCATCAACGCCGAAGTAACCGGCAAACTTTCGTTCTTTCAATGCGTTGGTTAATCGAGGCTCCAACCAGTGCTGCACCGCATGAATCTTTTCGGCGCGATCGGCCAATAGAAAACGTTTGAGCGCCGGATCGCAGTCTCCAAACACATTACCGAATTTGGTTCCTTGATAACGGCGACCCTCGGCGACCAACGGCCGCGTCCAACCTAAAAACGTAGGGTGGGCGTCTGTGGATTCCCACCGCCACAAAAACGAAAGGTCGGCGACGCGGTCGAGTCTCGGTTCAACCACAACGATTGCCTGATCGGCAACCAGCAGAGTTTCGATGTAATTTCTATCGTTAGCAGAAAGAGGTTGCCGACAATCAACTTGTCGTTGGTGTCTCCCAGATGCCGCTAGGTCTTTCTTGACTAGGGCCGCCGGGTATCCGCGCTCTCGAATCGCATTGATCGCTTCATCGACTTGGGCCATGCTGCGTGCTATATGGCTGCGGCATCGCGCGTCGGTAAACGACGGCGGTACATCGCCTTCCTCCAACCAGTCTCTAAGGCTTTCCGCGGCAAAGGATTTTCGAAACAGATCAATTTGATTGTCTTGCCATTGAGGCGGCGGCGATTGTACCGAACGCGAAATTGAATCAGCAATACTATGACTGGTCGGCGTCCAAGCCCACGGGGCATATCCACCAAGCTTTCGGTTCTGCAGATCGGCGCGATTCTCAAATGGAACGAACTGCGGCAACTCCAATCCGGCATCAATGATCTGCTTTCGCCAGCGCTGTGAAGGAGCGGTCTGAGCCAGAACGATGTCGTCTTCTTTGGCCATAACAACCATGACCAATTCGAGGTCGCGGTGCAGTTGGTCCGTCAGGCTCTTTTCCTTTAGCTTTTGCGAATCTTCAGCCGCGAGTTCATTTTCGGCTGCGGGGTCAAACCAGTAGACCGTCGGGGGCCGACCGCGCGACTGCCGGTACACTTCAATCGCGTCGATGAATTCATCTGTTAGGCCCGCTTGTGATCGTCCGGCGCGGTTAAAGTTGGCGCGTGGCCCACGACCGCGTTGAGGCGACATCGGGAAATCAAGTGATGATTCGTAGGCTTCCCAGTCGGTCTGCTGTGGGTCCTTCCATTGCCGGAACCAATGTAGCCCGTGTTGCACATGGCCGATTTCGTCTGTGTATATCTTGTGTAAAATTTTGGCCGTGTCGGTGTCGCCGATCCGGTCAAATACCGATGCGAAGTGAAGACTGTAATCCAGATTCGCCTGCTCGAACGTCAGGCTCAGTCGCGACACAAAATCCATGGGCGATTGCATCGGTTCAATCAAACGCCAAAACTGGCCACTGACGGGATAGCTGCCAAATTCAACGCCGCACTCCGCCATGCGATCAAGATACATTTGCGTGTGGGCTTGTTCTTCTTGCAGCGTTACCAAAACGCCGCGTCTAAATGCCGAAGGAGCATCGGGGAATTTAAGCAGCACCAACGCCATCAATTCGGTGGCCAGCAGTTCATGGTTGGCCAGGAAGTGCAGCAGTTGCCCGCGCGACTTTTCGTTTTCCAGTTGGTCATCACTGGGAGGCTGCGAACCGCCCTGCCCTTTGCTCATCTCTAAACCGTAAGGCCGGCCGGGCGTGATGCTGGCGATTGATTTGGCCGACAGGCGTTTTGAGTCGCGATTGGAATCGTTGGTCAGTTTGTCCGGACGCTGAAGTTTTTCTTCCAGCGTCGTTCCAAAAACAATCTGTTCAGCGAATTCTGTGATATTCATCGGCGATACAGCCTCAGCGTTTGGCCATCTTGGGAATATCTACAATTCGTATCACGAAGAATCGCGTCCAGCAGTTCTTCAACCGTTGCGTCTTTCACCTGCACGGTGACGATGTCCTCAAGAATAGATTGGCAGTCTTCCGCGACCTCGACCTCCAGCGCTAATTGTTCGGCCACCGATTTAAGTATCAACCCGCGTTTGTTTTCTACCTTTAGTTGAAATCTCTTTTCTTCCAGCGATCGCATTTCGGGCTCAAAGGATTCAATCACGACGTTCCGCGCCATTTCAAGTTCCTGCGTAGGGCCAGTGATTGTGATCGCGCGTTTGGTTTTGGTGACTTTGCATGTGGGGGCCGTTTCCCTGAGCCGTTGCAGCAGTTCTTTGTCAGCGTCGTAGCCCGTCATACGCAGGGATGCCTTCAATGCTTTCGGCGGAGCGATGATCGAGATCGTTTTGCTGGACTTATTTTGTTTGAACCAGCAATCGAACTGAGACAGCAACAACGCCAGCCGCATATCCAAACGCATCGGCGGTAGGTTCAGCTCGTACATTAAATCATGTTCGATTCTGTCGACGTCATTGATCTCTAAATCGTTTTCCATCGCCAATCGTTCCAAAACCTCTTTTGGCGTGCTTAGGTTTGGCCATGACATCACTTCGCTACGGCTCAAAACCGTTTGTTTTCTCTGGCGGCCACTGGCGAGAATGGCATTGATACCCAACAAGCGTTCTGCGTTTCTCGGCGGACCAAGGTAATAGCAATCGCCAAAGCGACAGAACTTCGTGCCGGTGGCTTGAGCAATACGTAACAAAAATTGCTCAATGGAGACGTTCTTAACCGTGAGGTCCAGTCGTTGATTGGGATCGACGCGCCGGTCGATCACGATGGCTAATTGCTGGCTTCGCGCGAAGTGCATTAGATGACTACGCAGTTCGGCGTGTTGCCATGATACCGAAATCGGGCTCTTGGAAAACTCGTCAAACGCCGCGCCCGTTCGCCACTTCACGATCTCATGTTCCGCATCTTGAGCCTCGCAGCAATTTACAGCTGATAGCAAGATGAACCAGCCTAAAGCGGTGACGTATAACAGCCACGCAAAAGATTGGAACAAAGGAACAAAATGCATGAAATTCGGCTGGTTTGACGAAACAAGGCCGAGATTCAGGGGCGTTGAATTGGCTGGACTGTTGGTCATAAATTTAGCGTCAAAGGTGTAGCGACTGTAATGACCGGAACATTAGGAACGGAAGAATAAGGTGTCAAACATCGATTCAATAGCAACATCTGCCCTGCGGGGTTACCCATTCATCATATTCGTTACCGTTTGAATGAGAAACCGAGATCACATCAAAAACTTTGCCCAAGTTGTTTGCCAATCCAAAGATCGTCGTTGAGCCATGTTGGCATCGCAATTACACTCGGAGTTCTACGAAATATGAGACGCGAAAACGAGCCATCTGAGGCCTGTTATTTCAAGCTCAAATTACTATTGTTTCAACAAGTGCAGTCCCAGAAAGGAGATCGGTTTTCATGACAGAAGATTTTACCCGATTTCCCATGGTCGATTGCCTCTACCATCGTTATCTGGCCGACGAAAATTCGGCGGCGTTCATTCAATCGGTATCTCAAGTTTACAGCTTGGGATCGCTGGAGCGTTTGGCTCGTTTTGGCCAGCCACTGACGCGGCGAGCCGCTGTGTTGGCGATCGGGTTCTTGGGTGATTTCAATGTCAACGAAACCATGGGACGCGCATTGGTCGATGACGATCGCGGTGTACGAATGTTGGCCGATCACGGTATTCGGCAAATCTGGATGCGGCAGGGATCAGCGGCCGAACAAAGTTCGGTAAAGCGTTTGCATTGGCTTTCGACCCGCCATGAAATGGATCAGTTAATCGTAGAATCTACGATGCTGATCGAAGCCAATCCGACTTTGGCGGAAGCTTGGAATCAGCGCGCGATTGGTTTTTCCGCAGAAGGTGACTTAGAAGCTGCGATCGAAGACTGCAAAGAGACACTCAACTGC